>CAKUXH010000058.1 GCA_934700265.1 uncultured Opitutales bacterium | reverse complement strand
TTTCTTGAGGAACAAGATTTTTTCTGAAAAATCTTCAAAACCTTCTATAGATCTATCACTTTCTCCGATAGGCCTCAATACCACATTTCTCTTTTTTAAGGAATTACAAAATTCAAAATGCGCGTATGCATCATGTCCTGTTGCCAATGAGATGCAACTAAAGTTAAACGATATCAAAAATAGATAAAGGAAATATTTTTTCATAGTTCGACCTTTTCAACAATTGAATCAGCTGTCAATAAAAAAGATTTAAAATAAAAAATGTGTTTTTCGTTATTATCTGTTTCTTCAACTAAATATTCAAAAGAATTTTTAATGCTAGATAAAACGCCTGAAATATTTTTGCCTTCTGTTTCGCTTTTTGGATCGGCACAAATGTAAAAATTGCTTAATGTTGTTCCTGGTTCATTAAACAAGCAATTGGGAGATGTTGCTTCTCGTCCAAATACTTTGTATTGAAATCTCCAATGACATAGTATAATTTTTTGTTTAAAAAATCAGGAATTTCATTGCAAAACGAGGATTTATTATAATAACCAATTTCCTCCCCTTTATGGAAAATTTTTGTTTGATTAAAAAGTAAAGTTTGTTCATAATATATTCCTTCTTTAGATTTTTCTAGATAATTATACTCATCTTTAATATAAACTTTTTGTTCAAAACTTTCACTATCGATATTTTCTTGAATTCTATTACCAAAAATTAATGAAGGTTGCATAATTGTTTCTAGAGTTTTATCCCCTTCATTTGTAATAATTTCTCTATAACGTATTTTACTAATTTCAATCTGAGGATCATATATTTTTTTATTTTCTTCTGTGTAAATATCTGTATAAAGAAAATTTATATAAAGATAAGCATTGGGAATAAGAGATTGAAATTTTTTATAAATTTCAATTATTTCATTCACTTCTTTTTTAGACAAAGGCATATCTTGTCCGAAAAAAGCTTCATTAAAAACTATAATTGTAGGAACACTTGTATCCTCTATCCTTGGCATAGATTTTTCCAAAACAGATTTTGCCTGTTCAGACCAACCACCCGTTGGTGTTAACTTTGATGTATCTACTTCTTGAAAACATTTAGCTAACTGGACAAAAACGAGATAAATTTCTTCTATTGCCAGTTATTATAGTCTGATGTTGTATCGCGAGAGACCGTAATTACATTATAATTAGCACTTCGAAGGTTATGTATCCCGAAAAAGTACCCAATAAACACGATTGTAAAAAATATTTTCAACATAATTCTTTTCATATAATAACGGAATTTTTTGTAAATTCCTTAGCAAAAATTTTTAATTAAAAGAAATTTCTCAAACCTTTTAACAGTAAACATTCACAAATTTCAGTATTTATGTTGTTTTTAGTAAGAATTAAATCAACGCTAACAACAATACTTTTCGTTAAAAATGAGAGAACAATGTAAGTAAGATTTCAAAAGTATAAAATTTTATAAAAAAATTGATAGACTACTTAAAAACTTTTGAAACCTTTTTATACTCAAAAATATTTATAAACTTTTAATGAAATTAGTCATCGCAGAATTAAAAAGGTTACACAAAAATATATCGATCTATTTTCAATTGATGACGAAACCAAGTCATTTGCTTCTTTGCAAGCATATATGTATTCTCAACAATTTGTTTTTCTAAAATTTGAAGCGAAAACGGCTGATTTAAATACGCAATTGTTTCTCGATAACCAATTGCTAACGCTGCTGGCGTGCCTGGAATAATCATTTTTCCCTCTAACAAACTTTTGACTTCCTCTAACAGCCCTTCTTTCATCATTTTTTCAATACGCACAATAATTCGCTGCTTCAAAATTTCAATAGGACAAACAATTTCATAAACCTTCTTATTTAATTGAGGAAACGGTGGTGTTTGTGCAACAAAATCGTTCAATAAATCCACCAAAGACTTGCCAGTAGCTAAACAGCGAATCAGTGCTTTTTTTACCTTACGAGGATTCTTTACATCAAAATTACTCGGAAATGTCTTATTACACTTCGCCAGCTCTTCCAATAGTTTTTCAAAACCGCCCAACTTTTCTAAACCATCAACATAACTTATAATATCATCCGATACAGAAATATCATCTACAACAGGTGTTAAAAAACTATTTAAATAAAAACCTGAACCTCCAACAACCAATACATTTTTTCCACGGCTTATAATATCGTTTACCCATTCCTGGCTAAGCAAAACATAATCTTTTATCGAGAAAGTCTCATCAGGATCTACAATGTCAATTCCCCAATGCTTTACACAACGCTGTTCAGCTTTTGTTGGTTTCGCAGTTCCAATATCCATTCCTCGATAAAAAGAAGAGGCGTCACAAGAAATAATTTCGCAATTATTCCTTTGCGCTAACTGTAACGACAGTTCTGTTTTTCCAGATGCAGTTGGACCAGCTAATATATACAAGGTAGACATAAATGATCTGGATATTTTAAGGGTTTTAATTTCAACACTTCTAAAGATTGTACCAATTTACCAAAAACATTCAGTGTTGTTTTAATTTCTTCTTGCGTTGAGCTTAATTCATGTACAAAAATCTTTGAAAGATCATCTTCTTTAGTAAATTCTTCCTCAATATATTTTAATTTTATTTCTGGATGTTTAATTAAATAATCCGGAACATATTTCTCAATTTCAGAGATATAAAACCTTACTTTTTGGCGATCATTATGCTTATTTGCAACCTCTAACAATATTTGCAAAACCTGTTCATTATTTTCAGAAACCTTCAAATACTCCTCTACCCAAAAAACTGATTCATCCCACATTTCATTTTTATAACAAAGTTGAGCCAGTCTAAGCAACATGCCCTCTGTTTTCTTTTTACAGAGATGAACCCCATTTAAATATGCTGTCAAAGCTAACGAGCTATTTCCCAATAATTCTTCCGTTTGAGCTAAAGCAAACCAAAGGTTAACCTCCTTAACATAAATATCTATATATAAACGATAGCATCGACTAGCTGCATATAAACAATCTAATTGCGTATATATTTGAGCGGCATAAAAAATACTTTCGGTATATTTTTTATCTACATCAGCAAAAAATAATTGTTCAAATGTTTGTGCTGACAAAAATAGCTGACCACTCGCCTCATAAGCAAATGCTAAAGCTTCTAACAAATCCAAACGTGTGTAAAGATCTTGTGTTTTCAATAATGAAATCGATTCTGTATAATTACTTTGCGCGTTTAAAGTTTCTATTTGCTTTAAAATTTCTGAACTATCTGGTTCATTTGATAATGCGGATCGACATCCATTCATAAGTAATAAAATTAATATGGCAAAAAATCGATCCATAAAAATAGATTCTTAAAAAACCTAATTATTGGCAAACAAAAAAGACGCAAAGTTAATCCAATTTGTAAAACACCATCCGAAAAAACCTTTATCAAGAAAACCATAGCAAATAGATTTAAAATTTTTATTGCCATATAAATAAAAAAGTGACTTTATATGTTTGTTATTTAGCACAAATGGAAATAAAATTAAAAGGAAAATCAGTTGTTACAGGTTGCGCTAAAGGAATTGCTTTTTTATATAAAAAAAACATTTCTAATATTCCTTGTTATGATATTTCCGAAAGCCAAATTACATCTGAGTGGCTACGTTTTCAAGTTGCTTTAAAAGAAACAAAAAGGCAATTATTACAGCTGAAAGATTCTACCTTAAAAACGTTTGGGAACTCCAAAGCAGAAATCTTTGATATACAACTAGCCCTACTTGATGATACACACATTTTAAATCAATTACGGCAGAAATTAATTGAAACAAAAAAAAATATAGAATTTTGTTTTAATGTTGTTGTTGATGAATGCTTAAAACGCTTTAAATTTCACGAACTTTCTCTGATTCGTGATCGTTATTTAGATTTCGATGATGTTGGTTCACGTTTGTTAAGAATTCTACTGAAAAACCTTTCTCAAAATACTCTCAATGGGAATTTACAAGGAAAAATTTTGTTTACAAAAAGCTTAACCCCTTCTGACGTACTTTCTTTAAGAGATAAAAAATTAACAGGTATTATTCTTGAAGAAAAATGTCTTATATCTCATGCTGTTATTCTTGCTAAAAGTTTGGGAATTCCTATAATTGCCGGAGTGGATGATATTGTTAATACAATTCCCAATAATTCTCACATAGAAATTAATGGAGAAACGGGAGAAATTTGGATAGATACTATAACCTCGCACTTACCTAAAGAAACTAGCAATATATCTGAAACCTTTAATAATCCACTCAATATTAAATTTTATTTATCCTATGATCCTTCTACATGCAAAGAACATTTGCAAAATAAGTTCATTTCAGGTATTGGTTTGTTGCGATCTGAAGTTTTATTTTTAAGTATCAAAAAGATCCTCACGGAAGAAGAACAATTCGCTTATTATAAAGAAGCTATTGAAAAAGCAGAAGGTAAAACGGTCATTTTAAGGACGCTTGATATTGGGGGAGATAAAAATATCGATGAAAAAGCAACTTCTCCATTAGGATTACGAGGTATACGTTGGAGTTTAAAAAACAAATCTTTATTTAAGGCACAACTGCGAGCGATGTTACGAGCAAGCGCCTTTGGTTCTGCCAAAATTCTGTTTCCAATGATATCTTCAGAACAAGAATTAATCCAAGCCAATAAAATTCTAGAAGCATGCAAGCAAGAATTAAAAGAGAGAGGGATGATCTTTGATAAAGATATTAAAACTGGTGCAATGCTTGAAACACCTTGCGCATTTTTAACATTAGATTTATTAGCTAAGTACTGCACATTCTTTAGCATCGGCACCAATGATTTATTGCAATATATTTTAGCTATTGATCGTACAGATAACCAAGTTGCTGAATTATATAATTGGCAAAATCAAGCTATCCTCAGAGCATTGCAAACAATCGCTAAAAAAACAACAGATTTAAATACCCCCGTTTATATATGTGGAGAACTTCCAAATATTCCAGAAGCATTCTTATTTTGTATAGGGATCGGTTTTCGAAATTTTACAATTTCGTTTGATCGATTGACTAGGTATCAAAAAATCATTGATAAAATTGACATCATAAAACTTCAAAAAGCTACTAAATACGTATTAAGCAATCCTAATAAGATGAATGTTTTTGAAAAATTTTTAAAAATATAAAAAAATTATTGAACGAAATTATATTCTTTTTGTCTAAAAGATAAAAAATAATACTTGACATCTTTTTTAGAATTTTATCTACTATATATAATTACTCTTTAATGAGTAAATATAGAAAGATAAAATAAAATGAATAAAAAAGTATTATTCGGAGTTTTCGGATTGGCTGCTGGTAGCATGTTTGCTGACAACGCAGTTTCAACATTCAACCCATATGTTGCTGTAAAAGGTGGATATTCTATCTTGTCAAAGAAAGATGACATCAAATACAAAAATGGTTTCAACGGAGCTGTTGAATTTGGTGTTGCTTATGATGCATGGCGCTTAGGTTTGGAAGTTTCCTACAAGCAAAACAAGATTAAGGAATCAACAAACGCTCATGTAGCAGCAGCTAATTATAAAGATGGTAAATATACATCCTTGGCCGCTATGATCAATGTATATTATGACTATGCATTGACAGATGAATGCTCATTGTACTTAGGTTTAGGTCTTGGTGCAGACAAAGCTTCCATCAAATCAAATGCAGCAATGGCAAGTAATGGCTGGTGTTGCTTATGACATCAACGAAAACTGGACAGTAGAAGCTGGATATCGTTTATTCAACACAGCTAAAGCTAAGTTTGACGGACAAAACAAAGTTAAGGCTCCTTTTGCAAGCAGCTTAGAATTGGGTGTACGTTACAACTTCTAATTGTCGTTACAGAACAATCAATTTGGAACACGTCAAAAGACGTGTTCTTTTTTATTTCCAAAAACATCTAGCTATAAACCTCATAAAATTTACCAACAAAAAGCTTGCAATTAACCATCTTAATTAGCAATATTTATAATGTTTTGGCATGCCCTGTTCGTCTAGTTGGTCAGGACATCGGGTTCTCATCTCGACAACAGGAGTTCGAATCTCCTACGGGGTGCCATTTTTACTTAATTAGAAAAATTCTTATTCCATTTAACGCAAAATTAGGGATTAAAGGAATCGTACGATTCCTCAAATCAAAAATTCTTTAAAAAAATTTT
>CAKUXH010000057.1 GCA_934700265.1 uncultured Opitutales bacterium | reverse complement strand
CAATTATGGTGTTTTATAGATAAAGAAGAATTAAAAATTAATTAATAATGGTACCACCTTTAAAAACAAAATCATCAAAGTTTCCTTTTAAAAAACAAGCATCTAACCTGCCAAGAAAAAATAAACAGATTCGTGCTCGCGAAGTCAGAGTTATCGGAGCCGATGGTAAACAAATAGGCGTATTACAATTACAACAGGCTTTAAATTTAGCCTTAGAAGCAGGTTTAGATCTTGTGGAGATTTCTCCCAAAGCTCAACCTCCCGTATGTAAAATTTTAGATTTTGGTAAATACATGTACGAAGAGGGCAAAAAATCAAAAGCTCAAAAAACAACTGCTGCCAAATTAAAGGAAATAAAATTAGGTGCTTCTATTGAGAAAAATGACTACTTTACCAAATTACGTCAGGCAGAATCTTTCTTATTCAAAGGCAATAAAGTAAAATTATATATCAACTTGAAAGGTCGTCAGATGTCTGCACCTCAACTAGGCGTTGAAGTAGTTCAACGTATGACAGAAGATTTAAAAAATGTTGGTTTACCAGATGCTAAAATTACTTTAAGTGGTCGTAATATTTTTGTATTAATGACCCCCTTACCTTCTAATAAACGTGTTTTAGTCTATGGTAAAAAAGAGGATGAATTTGACGAATCTGAAGAATAATTTTATCGTACTATTTCTTGTTAATTTAGGATGTTTGTCATATGCAATGCCGCATCCTAGTGATTTATCCAATTTTGCAAAAAAGAATGCGTTAACCTTATCTCAACAAGGGAAAGTTATTACGCTCAGGAATTCTTCCCATAATTTTAAATTTACTTCAGACTCCAAAGAAGCTGTGTTAGATGGTACTAAATTATTTCTTACATATAAAATAGAATCAGCAAAAAGGAAAAATACAAAAGCTTTAAATAAGAAGACACGGTCAAGTTGGCTAAAGAATACCAAAGAAAGTTATATTATTTCTCAAGTAGATGTGCAGAAGATTTTGCGCCCTTTATTGTTCCCTAAATCTTTCTTGAAGCGTACTGGGAAAGTAATTGTTATCGATCCGGGACACGGAGGCAAGTCTGAAGGAGCTAAAAATAAATCTCTACAGTTAATAGAAAAAAATCTAACTTTGCAAACCGCAAAATTATTAGCTCAAAAATTAAAAGAAAAAGGTTATTTTGTTTACTTAACTCGCGAAAAAGATACCAATATTTCTTTAGAAAAACGAACAGAATTTGCTAATAATAAAAAAGCGGATTTATTTATTTCCATTCATTATAATTCAGCAGCTTCTAAGCTTGCAAATGGATTAGAGACATTCATTTATTCTTTTGCAAATCATCCTTCCACTGACCATAATACGACTATAAAAACAGACAATATCATAAGTCCTATCAATAAATTTGATGAAGCAAACACATTTTTAGCTTGGAACATACAAAATCAATTAAGGTTACAGTTGCCATTACAAGATCGAGGTATTCGTCATGGTCGTATGGCAGTTTTAAAGGGGCTAAACTGCCCTGGTATTTTAATTGAATGTGGCTTCATTAACAATCATGAAGAAGCACATACAATAAAGAAAAATAGCTATCAAGAAAAATTGGTATCAAGCATTTGTAAAGGAATTCACAACTATTATCTTTAAAAAAATCGCACTAAATTTTCCATATAGGAACATGCCTGGTGGGGCGTTTTTAAAATTAAATCGAACAATTTTGTGTATTCTACCTGCAAAGTCAAAAGGCATTCTAGCGAAAATTGAGTTTTTAATCGACTTAAATACCAAGGATTTTGTGAAAAAATACAAAATGTATTTTTCTCCTCAATGGGCCCAAAAAACTTTTCATAGTTTTTATAATTTGATTCAAGAGTTGTTTTCGAAATATTAGATAAATTAAGAGCTTTTAACTGAATAAGAAGCCGATTACGATTTTGCATCATCGTTAAAACGCTTCTCATTTCTTTGTTTAAAATAAAATGATTACGAAGGCTTCGAACATAGCGTTCTTCATTTTTTTCATAAAATGCTTCTACAGGTTCAAAAAACTCATCATTGATCAGAGTTGGTGTATTTTTCAAAACATCTTCGTAAGTAATATTTCCAGAAAAATTTTTTAAGCAAGCCAGTTTTTCTAATTCATTGGCTATAGTCCTTGGTTGATAATTTAACTTTTGAGATAAAAGTTCTGATGCATCCGAATCAATTTCAACATTTTGCTTTTTACAAATTTTCTTAATTAAAAAATGTAAATATTCTCCATTCTTTTTTTCTTCCATTTCTTCACAGGTAGCTAATGTTTGAAGCACTTTAAACAAACGTGTACGCTTATCAACTGGCGAAGCAGATACAATCAGGCAAACATCTGTAGGAAGCTTCTCAACGATATCTAACCAACATTCTAAAGTTGCTTGAGCTCCTTCTGTGGCTGCTGGACTACTTGAACTTAAAAAGTTAGTTGATCTTAACCATACACATTTTCGAGTAGAAAAAAAATCCATAGTTCTTAAGCTCTCAATCGTATTTTCCAAGACTCGTTTTAAATCAGCAATATTCCCCATAGTTCCATCGATAATCTCTACAGAAAAATCTTTATACATTTCCAAGATCTTTTTTGCTTTTAAATCAACAAAAAAATCATCGTTACCAAAAACTAAGTAAACATTATTTTTCATGGGCACTCATTAGCTAATTTATGAAGAATACACTCAAAAGGTTCTGTTCCTTTTACCCATTCTATTTCCATACGAAGGAAATAAAATGGCAACTGGAAATCGGTTCCAGCTATTCGCATGGCATCTTTTTCAGTAGTAACAAGACAATCAGCTCGAGCTTGCTTAGCTTGTTCAACAAACTCTTGAATTTCAAAGTCAGTATAACAGTGGTGGTCCAAAAAATTTTCTTTATAAACGATCGTTGCTCCAGCATCTGTTAAAAACTTTTCAAAGGTCTTAGGTGAAGCAATTCCACTAAGCGCTGCTATTTTTTTGCCATGAAGATTTGACAAAGGTAACTGCTTTTCTCCATTGAGTTCATTCAAATATTTCGGCTGATGGATACAAGGAAGGATAGGAGCTTGTTTGTTATAATGACGAATAAAACGCTCTAATGTTTTTAAACGTTGCGGGGATACTTGATCACATTTTGTTAAAAAAATAAACTGAGCACGTTGCATATGCTCTAACGGTTCCCTTAAAATACCTCTTGGTAAGACATAACCATTACCAAAAGGATTTGTTGCATCAACTAAAAGAATATAAAATGTTCCCTTTAAAGGAAAATACTGAAACCCATCATCAAGCAATAAAGTATCACAATTAAACGTTTTTATAGCATACTGCCCTGCTTTTACTCTATCCTTGTCAACAACCACGCAAATATTCTTTAAATTTTTAGCTAATAGTAATGGTTCATCGCCTGCAATTTCATAAGGAAGCAAACACTGTTTCCCATCGCTAACTACCTTAGGAGGACATGGTTCAGCATGCAAAATCCAATGCCATAATTTTTTTAGCAAACTCTCTTTTTTACTTTTATATCCTCTACTCAAAACACCGACATTACGTCCCCTATCTCGTAAAGATTTTGCAAGTTTCTCAACAATAGGTGTTTTACCGGTTCCTCCTACGGTAAGATTTCCTACCACTATAACCATACAACCCAAATGTTGATTGTGCAACCAACGCTTTTGGTAAGCCTTTTGTCTCAGACAAACAATTGTATAAAAAGGAACAGAAAGTAATTTAAAAAAAGCCCCCAAACGACGCGCCCTTAGGTCATGTCGCCGGTTATAAATTACATCCTTTACAAAATTTTCAAAAAGTTGGATGTTTTTTTGAATTATACGAAATACGTACATTATCGTATGACAAGATCACAACGACGATCTTTGAGGCCATCTGGTTTACTCAAATTAGGTGTAGCAAAACGACTCCCCAATGCAATGGTATAAATCTTATCTTTTGAAACACCAAGTGTCTGCAAATAATCAGCAATTACTTGCGCTCTGCGTTCACTAAGTGAATCATTATAAACATCTTTGCCATACCAATCTGTGTAGCCAAAAATATAAACTGATTTCTCTGATTCACGCTTTAATTGCTCTGCAACTGGCTGAAGCGTTACTTTATCACGGTCTGACAATTTTACACTATCAAAACAAAAGAATATCTTAGCAACAACCTCATGAGCTTCATAATTGCCAGCAAAAATATCATTTTCCTCTGGCATATCAGTCTTCTCGTCCTCTAAAATAATTTCATTGCAAGTATGGTCACATAAAATCGTATCTTTAATCTGAGGATTAGGTTTAGGCGCTGAGTTAAAACACCCCGTTAAACACAAACATACAAAACTAATAATATATTTCATAATACAAAACTAACGAATTTACGCCTTCTAGTCCATTCTATTTTTTAATTTACTTTGATAATCAAGTCCAGCTTTTATAAAACCAACAAATAATGGATGTGGCTTATGAGGCTTAGATTGAAATTCAGGATGATATTGCACACCAATAAACCAAGGATGACTAGGAATTTCAATTGCTTCAACCAAATGAGATATCGGATGATGCCCTACCAAATTCATGCCATGGTCTTCAAATTCCTTTTCATATGTTCCATTAAATTCATAACGATGACGATGACGTTCCGAAATTGTATCTTGATTATAAATAGAACGAATTAAACTTCCTTGCGTTAAGTGACAAAGAGCAGCCCCTAAACGCATTGTTGCACCTTTTAAAGTATTCAACTTCTGTTCTTCCATAATAGATACAACCGGATGTTTTGTTTGCAAATCAATTTCTGTACTATTTGCATCTGAATAACCTAAAACATGACGAGCAAACTCAATAACAGCCAACTGCATTCCCAAACAAATACCTAAATAAGGAATTCCATTTTCACGTGCATAACGAATAGCCAGCATCTTTCCTTCAACACCACGCGATCCGAACCCACCAGGCACAAGAATTCCTTTAAGACCTTCGAATACAGACACATCATGTGTTTTTTCGAGCTGTTCTGCATCAATTGTTTTTATAGAAAGTTTACAATGATTGGCGATACCTGCATGAAATAAAGCTTCATAAACAGACTTATAAGCATCTTTTAAATCTGTGTACTTACCAACAACACCTACAGTAAGTTCATGTTTAGGCGCCTTAATACGCTCTACAATTTCTTCCCAAACCGTTAAAGGTTTATCCTTGTAAGGCAATCCTAACTGAGCCAAAACTAATGCATCTAAACGTTCCCTATGTAAACATAAAGGTAATTCGTAGATTGAAGTTTCGACGTCTCGCTCTTCAATGACAGCAGATGTTGGGACATTACAATATAAACTTAATTTTTCCCGAATCGAAACATCCATAGGCACCTCAGTCCGACAAATAAGAATATCTGGTTGGATACCTATTTCCCGCAATTTAGCAACACTTTGCTGAGAAGGCTTCGTTTTCAATTCAGACGCAAAACGCAAATAAGGCAATAAGGTAACGTGAACGAATACAACATTTCCTTTACCTAATTCTTGCGAAATTTGACGTAATGCTTCCAAGAAAGGTAAACCTTCAATATCGCCAACCACACCACCAATCTCTGTAATCAATACATCGACATCTTTGGTAGCTCCCGATAAAATACGCTGTTTTATTTCATTTGTTACATGTGGAATAACTTGTACGGTATTTCCTAAATAGTCACCATTACGTTCTTTCTTTAAAACACTTTCATAGATCTGCCCTGAAGAAACACTGTTTTTTCGTGAAAGATTAACATCGGTAAAACGTTCGTAATGACCTAAATCAAGATCCGTTTCTGCTCCATCATTTAATACATAAACCTCACCATGTTGGCATGGACTCATTGTCCCAGGATCTACATTTAAATAAGGATCCATCTTTTGAAGTCCAACATGCAGACCTTGATTTTCTAACAATGTTCCTAGAGATGCTGCGGTTAACCCTTTCCCCAGCGATGATACTACTCCACCTGTAATAAATACTAATTTCATGACCCCTTTATTTTCCTAATTATGAAAAACAATTATTTTATAAAGGGCAAGACTGTAAACACACCTTTTTAAAAAACATCTATTTTCTCAATGATCACAACCCTTTATTATATATTTTTTATTTTATAGTTGACATTGAATAAAACAAACGAAAAACTTATAAACAAATACTTAATATAAATGTATAAAAAATTAAACATCTTTCTTGTATCAGT
>CAKUXH010000056.1 GCA_934700265.1 uncultured Opitutales bacterium | reverse complement strand
CTATGATGGTTATACTTTGATCATCCATACCTAACGATTTTTAGCTAATTCTTCACGCATAGCGGTATCTGCTTTCATATTTTCGAGCTTATAATAATCAATAACACCCAATTGACCTTTACGAAAAGCTTCTGCCAACGCTAACGGAACTTCAGCTTGCGCTTCCACGACTTTCGCCTGCATTTCTTCAACCTTTGCTTTCATTTCCTGCTCTAAAGCAACCGCACTTGCCCGTCGAATTTCAGCCTGAGCTTGTGCCATATTTTTATTAGCTTCAGCCTGAGACACCTGCAATTTTGCACCAACATTTTCCCCAATATCAATATCTGCAATATCGATAGAAAGAATTTCGTAAGCTGTACCCACGTCAAGTCCACGGTCTAGTACGACTTTAGAGATTTGATCTGGCGTTTCCAAAACTTGCTTGTAGGTTTCTGCAGACCCAATTGTAGCAACAATACCCTCACCAACACGAGCGATAATAGTATCTTCTTGAGCTCCTCCAACAAAACGATCAAGGTTAGTACGAACGGTTACACGAGCACGTACTTTAACTTGAATGCCATCCTTAGCAACACCATCAATGGTCGTTTTCCCCTGAATAACTTTGGGACAATCAATGACTTTTGGATTAACCGAAGTATGAACCGCTTCAATAACGGTTTTGCCGGTTCCTTTTGTGGCAAGGTCTATGGCACAAGCACGCTCGAAACCTAATTCAATACCAGCTTTATCTGCAGCAATCAATGCTTGAACGGTTTGTGGCAAATTTCCTTCGGCCAAATAATGCGCTTCAAGTTCATCAACAGAAAGCTCAATACCAGCCTTTGCTGCAGTGATGCGACAATCAACAATAAGACCATAAGGCACTTTTCGCAAACGCATAGCAATTAGATTGGGAATACTTACATAAGCACCCGCTAACCATGCCCGTAACCACACGGTAAAAAAAGAAAGAATAACTGCAAATAATGCAATAATTAAAACCACTGCAAGCACAAAAAACATACTGATCATATTCATACGCATTATTATACGTCATATCAAAAAATAAAACAAGGAAAAATTTTTACTAAACGAAAAAATAAATATACATTTTTAAAAAATCCCCATTGCTAAATTAATAAAAATTTTGTATACTTAATTTGATGAAGGATACATATTTGCAAAAAAACCGCTTAAACGCGGGAAATACTTTTTTTACAGCGCTTGTTTTTATCTTTACGCTAATAGGAACATTACGAATATGCTGTAATAAAACACTGCATGAGGCCAAACTTACCGGCATCTTTATTCAAGAAACACAGGGATATTACTTACTTGAAAATTTAATGGCGCTTGCACGTGATTATGCCTACCAAATCACGCAAAATCCTCGCGAACCTAGCATATTTTTAAGTGCATCAGCCTATCGAAAAAAGGATAAAACTTACCAAGCAAGCAAAGGCGAAAAAAATGCATGGGTTATTGATTTTAACAGCTCCTTGAGCAAGGAACAAATTGTTCCGGGTAACTTCCCCCTACAAATTGCTGACGATGGTTGGGACATCAAAGGAGGACCGATTTTTTGGCAAGACAAGAAAAAAGATGAGGATGATGAACGCTATTTAGCTGAAGTTTTCATGCTTGGCACTTTAAAATTTTCATCGGCACTCATCTCTGATTGGACCATACATATGGTACAAACGATGGAAATTGAACGCAACCCTTTGTGTGATTTTCAACTGTATGCAGAAGGTGATACATCATTAACAGGAAATATTACCTGTACTAGTTCCGATTGGTATATCAATTTTTATGGACCTGTCCAAATCAATGGGAACGCTCGCTTTCCTCGTTATATGGGTTACAGTGATAATAACAAAATGTATTTTTACAATAAATTTAATATCGCTGGAAATGCACTGAGTGTTTATAATAATTATAAATCTATAAAATTACCCTCCAAATACCATATACAAGATAATAGCGATTTTTACGATAATTTTACAAACCCATACAATACCGGAACATCCTACCATTATATTAATAAGTATGCAATCAATTATACCTCCCAAAGCACTCTTTCAATAAATTCGAATGGTAGCTCAAATAATTATACAGATACAAAATCTCCCGATTTTGAGCACTATGCCTTCAAAACCTGGCAAGGTAATTTTTCGACACGCTCGCGAATTTACCGTCCTTGTGGATTTGACCCTGGCAATTACAGTGTATGGTGGAATCCTAAAACACAATCAGGAAGCTCCCCAACAGCAGGAGATGGTGTTGATAAAGGTTTATTAACTTTAGATTTTTGCTTAGGAATGCATAATTTAGCAAAAACCTCTGCAGTTACAAGTCATTACCTATATTCCAAAAAGTTCACCAACTATAATCCATTTTCTCATATAAAAACACTCAGAGGCTTAACTGATTATCAGATAACAGAAAAAGCCCGCTTGGTTGAAACACAAAAAGCAATCAATGGACCAACTTTAGAAGTTAGACCTTTAATGAATAATAGCGCTTCTTTATCCGTTAAAGTAAATGTCCCTTATACAACATATGATTTTGAAACCTATTTCCCTGCAAAATACGACAACACCTATGTCAAACGCTACTTAACTTTAAGAGAAAAAAGCAAAAGCAGTAGTAAATTAAATTTGGACTCTTTTTACATATGTACCCCTACTTCTACTCATTACTATTATTTTCCATCCACTACTAATGCCTCTTCTGACACCCCAAATATTGAATCAGATGGTTATTATCAAACACTCATTAATAATAAATTAGCTTATAACAAACAAACAGGAACGGAAACCTCAAACTTAGAAAACATCTTTAAACTAAAATCCACATTCTCTCCTACTTCTTATTCCGATACTTCTTGCCCACCTCATAAACTCATCGATTGTGGAGATCATTGGGAATTGGATACTAATCAAACACGTATAAAATCTAGTGAAGCTTATCAATTCCTTTACGATAGAAACCGAGCAAAATGGATACAAATTCTTGATTTTGATGTTGCTGCATTAAAGGATGCCATTGGAACAACCCTTACCTCAACACAGTGGAAAAACATGAATCGTACCATTAAATTTAATGTATATTGGCAAGGAATGGATTATAATGGTCTCCGTAATTACACCATAAATAATAACGACATCAGATACAATTTTCTCACAAACCGAACTTCATTTTTTAACACTTACCTAAGTGCTCTTTCCTTTAGCCAAAATTTTAATGTCATTGATGTTGGGGTACGCATCATTAATGCACAAGAATTGCCTGAAGGTGGCCTAACTATATTATCGCCTTATCCTATTTATTTACAGGGAAATTTTAACACAGTAAATACAAAACCTAAAGCCTGTATCATATCAGACTCTATAACCGTCTTAAGCGATAAGAAAAATAATTCTGGAGGTAAATATTGGAGTGACTGGTCAAGTTCACTAGATTATTTTAATTCATATTTAATTTCCCCTGACAAAAACAATATAAATGGTCGCAAAACACCAACAATTTATGCTCACATTATGACAGGGCGAACCCACCCCAATTTTTGGCTAAAAAACGATAAAAACATAAATCCAGACCTAGGAATTCACGATGCCATCCGCACACTAGAAGATTTTACAGAACCTATCAAATTATACGGTTCCATCTTATTACCTTACTACTGTCAAGAACAATGGGAACCACCTATTAATTTTTGTCATTACACGCGTAAACCTAACTCCTACGCTCCCATCAACTGGTACTTAGGGGATGGATCTGAATGGGGGAAAATGCGTACTGCTCCTGGCCTACCATTCTACCACCGAATAAATCGAGGACGGAAAACTCAAACCATCGGCGAATCTTCTTATAATACACTTATAGGCACAACCTTATATGACAAAGATTGGGATAGCACTAGCTACACTTTTTCTACTTATCATTCAGCACTTCCCAATTATTTAAAATATGAAACTGCACCCTAATTTCAGGGTGCTTTCAGCCCAATCTTACTTTAAAGATATAAATTTTCCATCTTGACTTAACCACTTATTTTTCGTAAATTATAATTATTATGGCAGTAAAAGAAAATAAATTCCCTGAAAATGTAAGAGGAAAGTTTTATGTAGATGACCAGTGCATTGCTTGTGGGTTATGTAGAGAGATTGCTCCTGAATTCTTTGGTGATTTAAATGACACATCGAGTTCTTTCGTAAAAAAGCAACCATCTACCGACAAAGAAATTGATCTTTGCGTAGAAGCATTAGAAAGCTGCCCTGTAAGTGCTATCGGCCAAGACGGCGAGGAATAATTTATTATATTGTTCAAAAAAGGGGACGCTTATAAACGTCCCCCTTTTTTATTATTCCAACTCAATACAATCGTATGGATGCCAATCCAATAGATTAGGATACCAATATTTAACTGAGCAATCAACTAAATGAGAAGTTGCACTTGAATGAATTGGTAACATCGGTAACTCCTCTAAAACAATTGCCTCTGCCTCTTCAAGCAAATGTATCCGTTTCTCTGCAGAAATCTCTTTTGCTGCCAAAGCCAATAAATGTTCATAATTCTTATTCGACCAATACGTAAAATTATTCGGATTATTTTTTACCCATAAATTTAAAAATGTTGTCGGATCATTATAATCACCTACCCATCCTCCACGAGCAATCTGATATTTTTTCTCTCGGCGCTTTTGTAAATAAACTTTCCATTCAACATTCACAAGTTCAACATCAACATTTAGCTCCTTTTTCCACATCTCCTGTATCGCTGATGCTAAAAACATCTGACCTTCTGTTGTATTGAACGTAAGCATCAAACGTGGAAAACCTTTCCCATTTGGATAACCAGCTTCTGCTAAAAGATGCCGAGCACGTTCAGCATTCTCAACTAAAGGATTAACACAATGGAACCCCTGGCATCCTTCCGGAACTAATTGAAACATCGAACGATGCTTTATCCGGAACAAATCACACCCCATAAGGGCATCTCTATTTATAGCTAAATTTAAAGCTTTCCGTACTCGAACATCATCTAAAGGTTTTACTTGCGTATTAAAAATATAATAAAAACCACCTAAATACGGATGAACTTTTAAAACTAACGGCTGCTTCTCATGGTATTCTTTTAGCTTTATATAAGGAACATTCTCCGTGATATGCAACTGCCCACATCGGAAGGCCCTTTCTTCCGTTGCGACATCGCTGATCGGTCGAAAACTTATCCCATTCAATCGAACGTTTTCTTGATTCCAATAATGCTCATTTTTTTCAACATCTATGCTCTCACCAATCTTCCACTGCTTTAATTTAAAAGGACCATTTGAAACAAAATTCCCAGGCCGCGTCCATAATGGATCTCGAGAAAAAGCACCATTACATTTTTCTAACGTAGCTCTATGCACCGGATACGCCGCTGTCTGCATAAGCAATGATAAAAAATAATGCGTTGGTTGATTTAACGTAATCGTTAAATTAAAATCATCTTCTGCTTTTACTCCGACTTCTGAAAAATCAATCTCTCCTGAATAAAATTTTTCCGCATTTTTTATCACAAAAAATGAAGTAGCACCTGAAGCACCTAAAGAAGGCGTCAACAACCGACGAAACGAAAATACAAAATCATTTGCAACTACTGGATCACCATTACTCCAACACGCATTTTTACGCAAATGAAATGAATAAACCAATCCGTCACTACTTATCGTCCACGATTCGGCTACCCCAGGGCTTGCTTCTAACGTCTTCGCATTCGGCCTTACTAACCCTTCAAACAAGCTCCGCAAAACATTTTGTTCTGGAACACCACTTACACAGTGCGGATCTAACCCCTCAGGATCAGGTCCAACCCCTACGTAAAGTATTCCAGCTTTTTTAGCCCTATCAATATCACGCTCATGCGTCTGACAACATGCCGCAAATAGCAATGATATCAATATAAATAAAACACGCTTAATCTTCATCTATTCTTAATTGCTTGACTGCTGCCAAAACACGCTCCTTTACCTCGCGCAAACTGCCATTAGCATCAATTGTAACAAAAGGCAATTTTCCACGAAGCGTAAGCAGTGCCTCATAAGTTTCCTTCATAAAAATCTCATAACGCTGACGCGCAACCTCAGGATCTAAATCTGTCTTACGAACTTCCTTAAGAATTCCCTGGCCAGTCTTCTTAATTCGTTCATTATATTCCATAGCTCGTTGGCCACGATATAACTGCCGCCGAACGCTCTCTTCCTCATCTAATATCAAGACAATCATTGAGAAATCTGGACTTAATTTATGATTTATCATATTACGATATAACCAGTAAATACTATACGCTT
>CAKUXH010000055.1 GCA_934700265.1 uncultured Opitutales bacterium | reverse complement strand
GCTTTGTCCTGTGGCTTAGATAACGACTATATCGAAGCATTAACAACATTACCCTATTCTCAGGAGATTAAATAAATATGGAAACAACACAACAAGCAAACGAATCACAGTTCAATCAAAACAACTATTCGGAAACCCTAACGCAATTCACAAAAACGTGGGAAGATAACGAAGGCCTTAAGTCTTTACTTAACTTTATTGCCCCCCAAGTGCCTGTTGCGCATCGGTTTGAATACAAACGTTGCAATACAGATGATTTCTTCTGTTCAGAAACAGATGATGAGCGCTCAGCTGGCAGCAACTTCAAGCGTATTAATTTCTCTGGCGATCTCATACAAGCCAAGACATTCAACAAAGGTTTAACGGTACGCGTTGATGCTGATGATATCGTTGGTGACGATTGGCAAGTTCGCTACGTTCATCTGTTGATGAAACGACTCTATCGCAATGAATTGCGTCGTGCTATCGAAGCATTAAAACAAAACGCTACCTCTGTGGATACTACTTGGGGAGCCAATGATCAACCCGATATCAATGTTCGCGATACCCTTATTCGCAGTAACTCCAATAAAGGGTTTTACCCAAACCGCTTGCTCTTTGGAGAACTTGCATGGTATTTGCGTCAAGATTGCTACGCCTTACAAAATAATGCGGGCGCACGCATCTCTTCCGAAATGTCACGTGAAAACTTGGCAGAAAAACTGATGGTTGATGATATCAAGTTGCTCAAAAAGCAAAACTTAGGCCTGCAAGGGAACGAAATTACTGGTAACGAAATTTTCGCGTTCTATGCTCAAAACGACCTACTTAAGGATGAACCTTCTCACATCAAACGCTTCGTAACGCCTAATAGTGATGGTAATTTATTCCGTGTTTATGTGGAAGAACATACTAAATTTGTCGATATCACGGTTGAACATTACAGTAACATTGTCGTTACATCGAAAGATAGCATTACTCAGCTCAACGTAACCAAAGCCTAATAAATCCCGAGAGGTATCAATACGATACCTCTCACAACCCGATACATTTATGATAACACTTCAATGGATTTTCTTAAAGCCGGAAGATTTAACGGACTATCTTGCACATGAACAAGTTCAATTATTAGCTCAGTATAGTTCGGCGGAATCTAAACCGCTTGAACATATTATTAAAGATACCTGCGCTTACATTCAGGGCCAAATTCCTGAAAAACTACATCCGTGTCCAATGGCTACAAATCATCTGCCTTCGGCTTGTAAAACTGCAGCTTGTTACATCGTTATCGAAGCACTTCAGTCACGCATTCCCGATATTCAACTTACTGAAGATCAAATTCGAAACGCTCAACAAGCTCGACAGTCCCTGGAAAAATTATTTGAAAATTGGCGCGTACAAACAAAGTATAAAAATTTTGCTCCCTGCTTGGAAGCCATCTGTTATCGAATCCGCGAAGCAAATCACCATTCAATGAAAGGATTATAATGAGCTTATTGAATCATATACAGCAAACAATTATGACTTATTTACAAGCCCTTCCCTTGTTTAAAGATAAAATAGCCATTTTGAGCCAAGCTATTTTTTCACTCGAAGATTTGCTAACGTTTAAAACCAATGCATCACAACCGCTGCAATTATGGGTTTCATATCCTTTTCCCATTCAAACCGCTAAGCATTTGTCGGACCCTTGTTGGGATCTTCTCACCTTAAGCTGTACCCTTATTCAAAAAAATTTAACAAAGAAGCAGGAACCTTTCCTTGATTTGGCCGAACAAGTCAGCTTTGCATTATCGCACAAACGATTTTCAACGGAAAAATGGGAAGGTTGTTTTGCGCTTACCGAGAAACAACCCTGGGAATGGTTAACGCTAAAGAATCGAACAGCACTAAAGATCAATTTTTTATCGCACAACTTCAACATACGATTTCAATGAAAATTACACTCAATCAGCAAATTTTAGCCGGTGGTAATGCCATAAACGAAAACCCCAATAATTTTGCGATCGATGGGCAACGCAATATACAAATTCTAAAAACGGTTCGTTCACCCCATGTTCAAACTTTTGATCGCGGAAATTTACAAATAAAACTTTCATTTGAAGTGGGGCGACGTCATAAAACACAAACGGAAGCCATTCAGCATACGCTTACTCATGCGTGCGAATTGGCACAAGCCAATGGCCAACTTATCATCGAACTCGAAGACAAACAGCAGCGTTGTTTCTACCTTGAATCTGCAACCATTCAGCATATTCAAACTCAATACAAAGGAAACGCATCGTACACAACCTACGAAATCTACGGAGGGCAATTACATGAACAGGAACATTGAAGCTTTATGGGAAGCTATCGCAACACAAGCAACGCTCATTCAATCACTTCGAAATGAACTTCAAGAATTACGCGAACAATTAACTAACTTGCGGTATTAAAATGAACTGGTATCTTTCTTACAAAAATATTAAAAAAACCTTTGCTGAATGGCATTTATTTAACGTTCAACGACGTACCGTTAATCAAGGCGTAGATACATTTTCTTTTCAAATAGAAGAAGGACAACCCGCTTTAGATTGTGATGAAATCATCGATATTTTTCGAGATAATGAACGTTATTTTTCTGGGAAAATCACACAGATTCCATGTTTATATACTACGCAAACGGCTTACAAAACTTACATTGTTTCAGGGACTTATAGTTATTTGCAACATCTTGTTTTTCAGCAACCTTGGCAATATTTCACTAACGATAGCACGATTCCTATTAACCGCAGTCTGTGCCTTTTAGGACAAGATGAAGCTGGTCATCCCATTACAGCCAAACAATGCATTGCATCCATTCTTAACTACGCACAACAGCATAACGTTCCTATCAGCTGTGGTTCGATTACTGGCCTCGATTTTTATTTTCCTTGCGAAACCATAAAAGATTGTAGTTGCGCTGAAGCTTTGCAAAAAATTCTGCATTGGGCTCCCGATACAATCGTTTGGATGGATTATATAACCTCTATTCCCACACTAAATTTTGCTCGCAATACCGCCCTAAAAACAATCTCTTTGGATTTTCAAAAATTATCCGAGTTTTCATTAATTCCTCGCAATGATTTAAAAATGACTGCTGTCGTTCTCAAATATGAACACACTCATTCAAACGAAAATGGCACTTGGAAAACAACTACAATTGATGCTTACCCAGAAAATGCAACTGGCGAAGAACTGAATGCGCTTGTATTAACCATTGAATTGGAAGGATCCCGTACTCACCTCCAAGAACAATGGATCGTTACACAGCCTATTCAAACCGATTCGGTAGATTGGTGGAAACAACATTTCCCTACCTTAGCATCAATCCCATCTTCCCAAATCAAAATTACCCATGTAAAACGTTCCACTGAATACCCCAATGAACTTATCGAAGGTGCTATTGCTCCATGGATGAACTGCCAAGCTGACTATGAAACCATCTCTGCTGAATTAAGCTATACGACTGACAATGTTTCTGTCCAAAATCAACCGATTGCCCTCAAGCTCTGTTCAACCAATGCGTCTTCAAAAACATACAAAAAATTCATTTGCCTTAATAGTGGTGTTGAGCCTCCTAAACAGCTTGCCAAAATTCTCTATGAAGCTACCCATTGTTTACAACATGAAGGCTGCTTAACGCTTGTACAAAAAGAAATCGGTACCTCTTTTATGGGACAAAAAATCAATATCATCCATGGCAATCCAACCTGGGAAACCTTGTCTTTACCCGTTCAAGAAGAAATACTTCATCTTGATACGGGAATAACGACATTAAAATTAGGTGCTCCCAAGCAGCTTGGCCCTAACGACATGATCCAATTGATGCACACCAATCGTACACGTCACATTACAGAAGATGTAAACGCACGCTTTGCTGCTCGTGCTTCTGGTCACACAAAAACCTATTTTCCACACAAAACACCCCTGCTTAATTCATCTCAACAACCCGGAAATTATGCCCAGCTGATTGTTGGTAATGCAGACAAAAAAATCTGCCTGGATATCTCACAAATTCCCAAAAATACACAACTTAAACCACGAACATTCGATGTTTGTGAAAATGGTCAACTTAAAAAATTATGGATACTTGCTTCAAATTAACCTTAAATCTTATCCTCATTATGGCAACCTGCTCTTCTTTTCGCACCTTTGTTAATCCCGTTGGCGTAAGCTCTAAATTAGCATCTGTACTTCCCTTATCGCTTAATCAAGCCAATATTTTAACCGATATTCCGCATTTAAGCCATTGGTATTGGATGCTTTGCAAACTTACCATCGATATTTTTTACACCCTCAATAGTAACTTTCCCATTCATCATTCATATACGATCGATAAAACACAAGTCTTCCCTCCTCAACGCATCCTACCTGAGTTTACAAAATTTTCGCTTAAACAACACGATTCTGATCTCGAAATAACCACTGACTGTCAACTTAATCTCTGTGATATTTATATCGATGAAGGTTTTATAAATACTTATAAACGAAATAATCAAAACCATCAAAACGATGTTCTACTCCCTTTACAAACAGCTGTTGGGTTAAGTTTAAATTTTGTAGAAAGTGCTGATAACGGTGACTTCACAATTTCCACACTAAAAAATTTTTCACAACAACCCCCACAGCATTGTCTCACAACAAACTTCATCGGACACCCACTTACCTTTTATTTTTTTACCGAATACCCTGAAGATATCGAAGGTCATATCGACAAAATCACGCTAACTCATGAATTTTTCCAAATAAAAGACACCTAAATAGTTGACTTCACAAAAATATTTAATATGTTTAACAATTAGTTAAGTTCTAAAATCATGAAAAAATTATTAAATACTTTAATATTAGCAACCGCATTAACGCTAAACATTAATGCAATCAGCTTCGTAGATTTCAACGTATTTGATATCTATGCTCCTGCTGATTTTCGCTCTCAATCGGGAACAGCCCCCTTCCCAATTATCTTTCATTACAATAAGGGTGGTCTTTCTTCTTGCTGGGATGAAATTAGAATTAATGCTCAAACACCAACAAACATTCCAGAGAATGTACAAAATTTTATCAAACAACAAAACCTACAAAATGTTCAATATTTCGAAGCTTATTGTAAAATCACACAAAATGATTGCAATTATTTTACCCATACCTGGTCTATGGATAAAATGACCGTTAATCTTACCACTTATGTTTCAACCGGTATGTTTGAAGCACACAATTTAGTTCCTATTAATGGAGAAATTGGTACAAATACCCTTGTTACACAAACAATGTCCTATCACGATAGCGTTTACCTAAGTGGTGATGTTGCTCGTTTTAAAATTCTAGATATAAATCAACTTGCCGATGCATGGTTCATTTCTGTTTATGATCCTCAACCTAATGATAAAAAACAGCAAAAAGTTATCGTTGTTCATTGGTATTTTTTCAATGAAAAAGCTCAACAACAAATTCTAGAAAACTCAGAGCAATCTCCTATTTTGCATGAAGCACTTACCTCCTGGGGATCGGCACAAACAGTCATTGTTGTACCACAAATAACACCCGTTAAGTAAAAAATAAAATCTCCAGGGAATTCCTGGAGATTTTACTAATTGCAAAATAAAATCACGTTCCGGTTGAAAAACTTATCCCCAATTTTTCTAATTTTATTTTATCATCTTGAGAAATTATATCAGGGTTTTGCTTCATAAAAGTAAAAAGTTCTTGTTTTGCAAATTCAAACGCTTGTTGATGTTCACTTTTCTTTAAAACAGAACCCTTTAGATCTTTTTCAGTTTTTTCTACTACTTGGAATAAATAATTTGGAATGTGTTTAGGGGTTTCGTGTTTTGCTTTATTGAAAATCCCTTCCATAGAAATTTTTCCGCTATCTAAAATACCTTCATTAAAATCCTTAAGCGCTTGAGAAATTTGGTCCATAGAAGGAGAATTCTCAGATATAATTGTTTGTTTAAAAAATTCCTTAAGAAATGTTATCGTTTTTGCATCGTATTTACTATTTTCATTCAAAAAATCCAAAAGCTTATTTATTGTTTCAGCGGTTTTATCTATGGTAAAAAAATTATTGGGCCATATGATGCGTCCTGGGGTATGAAACTTTATCTTTTGCTCAAGCTTCATTTTCTTAGCTTCCAATGTCTTTTTTTGCTCAAGGGCGGACTCTCTAGAATTTTCTATGGACGCTGTTTGGCTTGTTTCCTTAGAATTTTTATCAGCATCATTTTCTAACTCAGGCAGTGAAGCTAATTCACCTTTTATAGCTTCAAGCTCTTTTTTTAACTCTTCTAAATTTGGTTCTGCATTTAAAACCCCATATGTGTCATTTATCAACGTTGATATTGTTGATAGTTTTGGAAACTGAGTCTTTTTTGACTGAGGATGGTTCAAAACCCACATAAATGCTTCAATTTCTTCACGTTTATCTGGGAAAAAATTAAACAACATTGAAAGACCATAAGCATAAACATCTTTTTTAATACCTTCCATATCAGCCCCAGGG
>CAKUXH010000054.1 GCA_934700265.1 uncultured Opitutales bacterium | reverse complement strand
AATCAAAATGATTCCAAATCTGATAATTCAAAAAAACCTGATGATAAAAACGATCAAAATGGTCAGCAATCCGATAAAAATGATGATCTAAAAGATAAACAAATATCACAATCTTCTCAAAATGTACCTCAATCATTAAGTTCTCAAGATAGGAAAAAGCAAGAATTGGAAAATATCCTTCAAAAAGAAAAAAATAATGAACGAATCTTGCCTATAAATTTTTCAAAACACCAAAAGAATTTTCAAGATAAAACCTTAAAGGACTGGTAAAATGAAAAAAATTTTATTCTTCACTTTCTTACTCCCATTTACAACTTTTGCAAAAGATATTAACTGCCAAGCACAAATCCAACCAGAGTCTTTCAGCCTTAACGATCAAGCTTACCTGGTTATTTCAGCAAATAAAAACATCGGAAATGCAACATTTGATTTACCCAATTCAACAACATTTCGATTGCGCTACGAAAGTCAATCTTCTCAGGCAAGTTTGATCAATGGCAAAATGGAATATACATCAAGTTTATATTTTCGCATTTTACCTTCCCAAACAGGCACTTTTGATATTCCTGAATTTCAAGGGAAATGCAACGATGAAACTTTTATTGTCCCTGCTACAAAATTTTCTGTAACAAACAATAGCAATAATCATAAACAACCTTATAACGCTGCTTCCTCTATTGATTTCTTGATTCAAGGCGATTTTCAACAAAAATTATATGTAGGGCAAAGTTATCCTATACAAGTTCAATTACTTACACCACCTAACTTACGAGGACAGTTATTAAGCTTCCCACAAAAGCAAGGAGATGCTTTCTCTATAGCTCATTTAATTGATGAACCTAAAAAAACAAATGTCAATATTCAAGGACGTTCTTTAACCTGCTTGTTTTGGCCTGTACTCGTTACAAATTTGCAATCAGGAACATTTCCATTATCATTTTCACTCAATATGGAAATCGAACAACCAACAAAAACTCATCGACTATTCGATGATGATCCCCTCGATATTCTTTCT
Source organism: uncultured Opitutales bacterium (assembly GCA_934700265.1). GTDB lineage: Bacteria > Verrucomicrobiota > Verrucomicrobiia > Opitutales > UBA9783 > UBA1183. Next base: position 5,602 of record CAKUXH010000054.1, on the reverse strand, counting down.
CAAGGATTTAGTGGCATGTTTGGGCATAATGAACCTATTTCCATTAGCACAAAGCCAAAAACTATCCAAGTTCTGCCATTGCCTTTACCACAACCTGTTCACTTTAATCATGCTATTGGTGATTTTCAATTATCAACACCACAAGTAAAAGAAAAAGAATTTATTCAAAATGAACCTCTAACCTTATGTTTAAAAGTAGGAGGACAAGGTAATTTTGAAAATATACAAGCTCCTACCTTACAATACGATACAACCGTGTGGCGTATGTATGAGCCCAAATCAAGTTTTGAATCTAAAGATTTCTTGGGGTACAAAGGGAATTTAACATTTGAATATACACTTGTCCCGCTAAAAGATGGCTTACAAGAACTGCCTAAGGCTAGTTTCTGTTTTTTTAATCCTCATACAGGTCAATATGAAACGCTAGAACGAACTGCTTTATCTTCTATTACTGTAAAACCGGCAATTCATGCTACAGCTACAGAAAAAATTATATCTTTTCCTATTAACCAAGAAAATAAAACGCAAATTACAAAATCAGACCCAATTCTTCCAACTATTTTTATTGATAAAATTTGTTGGGAAACGGAGTCTTACTATAAAATTTACATATGTTTTTTAATCGGTTTTACTTTTATTTTTTGTCTTACCTCTTATCAAAATTATCGACAAAAAAATGATAAAAAATACATACAAAAGAAATTACTTAAAGATCAGTTCAAATATACTTTCAAAACGCTTGAAAATGCTTTCAAACAAAAAGATGGTACATTATTTTATGTCACAGTTCATGAACTTTTAGAATTGCTTTTAAAAGAAAAAAATGCTAATTTAGATACTATCTTAAACCAAGATAATTGCTTATCAAATACCGAAAAAAATTTGATTCGAACAGTTGAATTAACATATCGAGAAACTCAATTTGGTGGTAAGCAATGCCCTTGTCCAGAAGATATAACACCTTTTAAAAAATTAATACAAACACTAAAATGATTCGATTTTTACTGTTTTTCTTAAGCTCTTTTTCAACTTTTGCAATTACTCAAAATGAAGCTGAAGTTTTTGCACTTGAAGGCAATAAACTTTTTGGCAAAAAAGACTTTTCCGAAGCTATACAGTTTTATGAACAAGCTTTACAATATCATCCTAGTGCTCAAATATTCTTCAATATTGGCGAAAGTTATTATGCTCTGCAAAAACCAGGCTTAGCATTAGCCTATTTTCTAAAAGCAAAAAAGATAAATCCACATTGGAAGCTTTTAAATGAAACTTTACATTCTCTTTATCAACAATATCCTCATCTTAAAAATAAATCCTTATCGTGGTATTACATTTTATTTTGTTCTTTTCATAAGGAAACGTGGTCCATACTCATTACGCTTTTTATATGCCTGACAATTTGTTTTATAATTTATTATCAGTTATTTTCTCATAAAAAAACAATCCTTTTTATTACTTTAGGAAATTTATTCATTGCTTGCTTTTGTATTATACTTTTCATTTTAAACATCCCTTTTAAAAACATGTATATTTGCCCGGAAACTACTTCCGTACTTTTCGCCCCAACTGATAACAGCCCTATTCGATACAATCTTTTATCAGGGACTCAATGCATGGTAAAAGCCACTCGTTCTGACTATTTTTTCATTAATACTTTTGATCACCGAGATGGTTGGATAAAAAAAGAAAGTTTGATATCATTATAAAAAAATGCATACTGTCATAAAAATGATCTCGGGGACGCTTTGTTCACGTTTATTAGGTTTTTTAAGAGATATTGCATTTTTTGCTATTTTAGGTTCTTCTTTAGAAGCTTCTGCATTTTTAATTGCTTTTTCTATTCCAAATCTATTTCGACGCTTATGTGGTGAAGGAGCACTCAGTTCTGCATTTATTCCTGTTTTTGCGCAACGCTATGTTCAGAATCCTCAAACAATAAATAGTTTCCTCAATGCTTTCTTTACACGTTTTGGGGTTTACCTTGGTTGCTCTATTTTGATTATTATGCTCATACTTGCATTAACCCATAATTATTTAAGCAATACAAAATGGGCTACCGTTCTTTATCTAACAAATGCAATGCTACCATATCTCTGGTTCATATGTGTAGCAGCTCTTCTTAATGGAGCCCTCAATGTACTCAATGCCTTTTCACTTACCGCACTTTCTCCTGTATTCTTAAATTTAACAATGTTAGCAGGCCTCTTTTTTTGTTCTTTTTACGAAGATCCTCTCAAAAAAGTTTCTATTGTTTCAGTTTTTGTTATCCTTGGAGGTGTACTTCAATGGATTTTACCCAAAATACAACTTCAGAAAAAAGGTTATCCTTTACAGACATTTTTTTGGGCCTCCGATCCAGATCTGAAACAAATATGGTTACTTTTTCTGCCTAGCGTATTAGGCGCTGCTATATTTCAAATAAATGCGATGCTTGGGCGTTTTTTTGCTTATATTTTAGATACACATGCTGTTTCTTTTCTATATTTAGCTAATCGATTTCTTGAATTACCTTTAGGTCTATTTGCTTTTGCAATTATATCGATAATTTTACCTAAATTATCGCTTTACATTGCTCAACAGGACAAAAATGATGCCAAAAAGATTCTTTCACAAGGAATAAATCTTCTTTTACTTTTACTAATTCCAGCAGCAATTGGTTTATTTATACTTGCACAGCCTATATTAGATCTTTGCTTTTGTTGGGGAAATTTTTCTCATAATGATGTTAAGCAAGTTGTTCCTTTATTGCAAATTTTTACTATGGGGTTACCACTATTTGGACTCACATCTCTATTAACACGTGTGTTCCATGCCCACAAAGATACAATAACACCTGTAAAATTATCTTTTATAACACTCACAATTTATATCATCACTGTCATTTGTTGCGTTCCATTTTTCAGAATTAATAGTTTAGCTTTAGCATCTGTCTTAAGTACATTCGTACAACTTATTTTACAGATAAAACTTATCTATCATCGTTATGATTTTTATCATCTAAAGATCTCGCATTTCTTTTATAAAAAATGGTACATTTTCCTTCTTTATGCATTTGCGCTTTTTCAAATATCACACCACTGTATTTGGACACAACAAAAGTTACATGATGTTTTACAAATCGCTTATTTTATAATATTAGGAATAGTTATTTATGCTATTTTACTCAGAATTTTTGATAAAAAAGCTTTCAAAAGTTTAATAAAACTTGAACTTTATTAATGATGTGAGTAAACAAAACCACGAGAGGGCATTTCTTTTAAAAAGAAATTCAAAAATTGTCTTCCTCTGTCTGTTTTTGCCTCTTGTTTTAACAAAAGATCAATTGCTTTCCGTTTAAAAGATAAACTTTCGCCATCATAAATTTGTCGATACAAAACTTTAACATCAGCTACCTCATCAGATGAAAAACCTCGTCTTTGCAAACCTACCACGTTTAAGTTAGCAATACAATTACGATCCAAAACGGTAATAAATGGAGGAACATGCATGGTAATCTCTGCATTTCCTGAAACGAACGCACTTTCACCAATATGAACAAATTGATGAACCATTGATCCTCCACTTAAGAAGACATAATCCTGTACTGTAACACATCCAGCCAACAAAACTTGATTAGCTAAAATACAATGATTTCCAACTTGCGTATCATGCCCTATATGGGAAAAAGCCATTAATAAACAATTAGAACCTACAGTAGTATTGTTACCTTCTTTAGAAGCTCTATGGATAGTCACACCTTCTCGAATAATAGAATTAGAACCTATAACAACACCACTGGTAAAATCAAATTTTTCTCCAACGATTTGCGGATCACCACCAATTACAGCATGCGAATGTATATGAACATTGTCACCAATAACAGTTCCTGGTTTTAAAACAACATTCGCATCTAAAATAACATTTTTACCTAAAACTACATTCTTTTCAACAATGCAAAAAGGACCTATAATGCTGCTATCTTCAACATGAACTGACGGATCAATAATAGCACTTTTATGAATCATTCGCGAACTATTTTAAAATTTTCAACATGCAAATTATTATCTTCTTGAAAACTTAATTTTACTATAAATTTCTCTTCTAGTTCTGCAAAATCTTTCGCACATTGTGTCAAAATATAATTTTTTAAGTATGGATTTAAAATTACTTTAAACTTAACATTTTCTCCACGTAAGCAAAAAAGTTGACTTAAAATCTCACGTTGCATACGCATTGCTAAATTCCAAGAAGATTTCAAAACTCCTTCACCTCCACAATATGGACAACGCGAATATAACTGACTCAACATACTTTCCTTATGCCGCTGACGTGTAATTTGCATAATGCCTAGGGCAGAAATTGGTAATACATGAGAACGTGCTTTATCTCTTCCAAATTCTGCTTGAACATACTGATACAACAAACGACGATTCTTCGCTTGTTTCATATCCACAAAATCCACAATGATCAAACCACCAATATTTCTTAAACGAACCTGGCGAGCAACTTCTTTTGCAGCTTCCATATTTGCCTGAAAAATAAACTGTGAAGATTCGTCATCTGATGTTTTGTGAGAAGATGTATTTACATCAATAGAAGTTAAGGCTTCTGTTTCTTGAATAACAATTTCTCCTCCAGAAGGTAAAGGTACACGACTAGCAAACATTTGCTCAATTTGTGCCTCAATGTTATAACGATCAAAAATCGGGATAGGATCTTTAAACAAACTAATCTTATTTTGGACGTTAGGAGCAATGCGTTTTAACAAATCTAAGATAAAATTATAGTCAGCTTCATTATCCACCAGAACACGATCAATATTTTCTGTTAAAAAATCGCGTACAGTACGTTCTAACAAACTAGGCTCATGGTAAACTAAACAAGGTTCTTTTGCATCATCCACTTTCTTTTGTATCTTTTGCCATGTTTCCAACAAGAATTGCAAATCTCTTGTAAGCTGCTTTAGCGTACTTCCACTGCTTGCAGTTCTAAAAATTACACCCATTCCTAAAGGTAACGCTAATTTACGCAAAATTTTCTTTAAACGTTCACGTTCATGCTTTTCTTCTATCTTTCTTGAAATTCCACATTGGCTAGAATAAGGTGTTAAAACTAAATAACGACCTGGTAATGAAATATTGGTAGTTGTACGTGGACCTTTAGATCCTATCTGGCTTTTAGAAACTTGTACAACAATATCTGAACCTATAGGAAACATTTCAGGAATATCGGATAAACCTAACTTTTTACGTTCCTCTCCATTTGTGTTACGATGAACAACTTCGATTCCATCATCAGGATTGGATTCATTAAAACCCTCTCCATTAACCAATGGAAGCACATCCCAATAATGTAAAAAAGCGTTCTTTTCCTGTCCAATATCAACAAAAGCAGCTTTTAATCCTGGTTCTAAATTTTGAATTTTCCCTTTAAAAATTGCCCCAAACATCTGCTGATTAGCACAGGTATCCATCTCTAAATTTTCTAAGATACCATCAACTAAAACGGCAACTCGTTTATTAGGCAAAACTCCATTTACAATAATTTCAGAATAATGCTTATCTTTTTTAAAAAAATTTAAAAAACGTTGGAAAAAACTCTGTTCTTTAGAACGCTCTTTTGC
>CAKUXH010000053.1 GCA_934700265.1 uncultured Opitutales bacterium | reverse complement strand
AAATTATATTGTGCAAAAAGGAGATTCGTTATCTTCGATTGCTAATAAATTTAATACAACGGTAGAAAAAATTAGAGCCAATAATCATTTGAAATCAGATGTAATTTTTGTAGGCCAAAAGCTATCATTATCAGGAGAAAAGTCTTCTACTTCTATTACAAAATTATCAGTTGTACCGATTGACACTGAAAAATATGTTGTCCAAGCTGGAGATATCCTTTGGAATATTGCTCGTCGTTGTGGTATGTCTGTAAAGCAATTGATGGAAATTAATAATATAAGTAATCCTAAAAATTTACGTGTTGGACAAGTGCTTTATGTAAAAGCTCAGCCAACTAAAGAAGGTTTCGAGCCAGAAGAGATACATTCTACTAATAAAGAAAAAGAAGATGCCCAAGTAATAACATCATCTAATTTATTAGATAATCTTAATACGGGTACAGAAGAACCTGTTCAAGAGGAGAAATCTTCGGAATCAAAAAATTTAGAAGAAGATAATTTTGAAGATCTTTTTGAAGAAAATAATGATATTCCTGTTATTCCATTAGAGGAAATAAAGTAATGTCATCCAATTTAAAAATATCTAGAGCCGTTGTTATAGTTGTAAGTGCTATTTTAACGGCTTACGGTTTTATCATCCTACATAGTACGACACAACCTCTGCCAACAGGAAGAATTTTTTTTATTAAACAATGTGTTTGGTTATGCATGGCCATTATTTTTTGTTTATTTTTTACATTTATAAATTTAAATAAATTAAAAGAATACTCTCCAATAATTGGCATTTTTACGATAGCTATGTTGCTTTCTGTGTTTATTCCAGGGATCAGCCGTTGTGTAAAAGGATCCCACCGATGGATAGAATTACTTGGACTTAGATTACAACCATCTGAGCTTTCAAAAATTGGTTTTATATTGTTTTTTTCTTATTATTTAACTTATCATATGAACCATTTAAAAGAATTCAAAAAGGGTTTTTTATATCCTATCGTGGTGGTTGGACTATTTTGTGGGTTACTTATTATCGAACCTGATTTTGGAACAACAGCTCTTTTTGGTTGTGTGGCAGCTATCTTACTATTTATAAAAGGTGTACGATTGAAGTTTATTCTACCTACCTGTATATTTGCTTTTATTATTTTTTCTATCGCAATTTATTTTAATCCAGTACGATTGAGAAGAATTACAGCTTTTTTAGATTTAGAAAATAATCGTTTAACAGGTGCTTATCAATTATGGCAAAGCTTGATTGCATTTTCTTCTGGGGGATGGACAGGTGTCGGGTTAGGACAAGGACGTCAACAATATTTCTTTTTACCGGAATCACATACAGATTTTATTGGGGCTATACTGGCAGAAGAATTGGGTATTCTTCATATGATGATCGTGCTAATGTGTTTTTTCCTTTTAGCTTATTATGGTTTAAAAATTGCAAAACAACAAGATAATCCTTATAGATTTTTTATAGGAATGGGAAGTGTGCTTTTTTTATCTATACAAGTTTTCCTAAATCTTGGAGTCATTACTGGAGTGTTACCCACAAAAGGATTGGCCCTTCCTTTTTTAAGTTACGGTGGTTCAAATCTTATTACAAATTTTTGTTTTATAGGTTTGCTAATTAATTTATCAAGAACAATTTATTCACCACTTAGTAGCATTCAAGAACAATTATGAAAACTTTTGTTATCGCCTGTGGTGGAACTGGGGGACATTTATCACCTGGGATAGCTATTGCAGAAGAACTGATTGCACGTGGTCATAAATGTGTTCTTATTATTTCTAATAAAAATGTTGATCAAAAACTCTGTTCTGCCTATCCACAAATTCCTTTTATTCAATTTCCAGGAATAGGTTTTCCAAAAAAAATGTATATTTGGCCAAAATTTTTTTATTTATTGGTTAAAAACTTTATAAAAGCTTTGCAGTTATTAAAATCTATAAAAGTAGATGCAGTTATTGGGTTTGGTGGTTTTACCAACATGGGTATTGTTAGTGCAGCTACTTGTTTGAAAAAACCTTGTTTTTTACATGAAGCTAATCAAAAAATTGGGAAAACCATTCGTGTTTTAAGTTTTATAGCAACAAAAATTTATTTACCTGAAGGTATATTTTTAAAAAATATTTTAGCTCAAAAAGTTAGGTATGTTGGTTTCCCTTTACGTCGTGAGATTCAAAAAATAGATAAAACAATTGCTCGAGAAAAACTAAAAATGGACCCTAAGAAAAAACTTATTGTTTTTACAGGAGGAAGTCAAGGTGCTAAAATTTTTAATAAATGGGTATTAGAAAATTTTGAATCACTATTTGAATATGGCATTAATATAATATGCTTGACGGGGATAGGCGGTCAACCTCAAACGATTGAAAAAAATGAATGTAAGGTTTCTTTCATACCTTTTTCTCAAAAAATGCATCTTTTGTTTTCAGGGGCTGATCTTGTTATTGGAAGAGCGGGTGCAGGGACTATTGCAGAACTTACACAGTGTGAAACCCCTTCTATCTTAATACCATACCCTTTTTCAGCGGAAGGGCACCAACTTGCCAATGCTATTAGATTTGAGCAATCAGGAGGATGTCTTGTTTTGGAGCAAGTACAAATGTATCGATTGAAAGATGAAATAATGCGACTTTTAAATGAAAGCGAATTATTAAAAGATATGTCATTTAACTTACACCAGTTGAATCAAGACAATGCTACACAAATGATTGCTGATGATATTGAAAAGACATTAGCGAGCAAGCTACCAAAATTGAAATTAGGTTTATAAAAAATTATTTTGCACGTAAGTGATATTTTTCATAAGTTTCTTTTAATTGCTCAATATCAACATGGGTATAAATTTGCGTTGTAGATATATCGCTATGCCCTAACATCGCTTGAATACTACGCAAATCTGCGCCATTTTGTAACAGGTGTGTTGCAAATGAATGTCTTAGTAGGTGAGGTTTTATATTGAAACCAACTCTTATGTTTTGAGCATATTTTTTTAAATTTAACCAAAATGTTTTTCTTGAAATAGCTCCACCACGTTGACTTAAAAAAATAAAATTATTACTATTCTTTTTTACTAACGTTGGACGTCCATGTGTTAGATAAAATTGTAAGTGCTCTTTAGCAACAGAACCTAATGGTACCAATCGTTCTTTGCTGCCTTTTCCATAAATTTTTAAGAAGTTTTCATTTAGGAAAACACTTTGAAATGTTAGGTTGCAAACTTCAGATACGCGTAATCCACATCCATACATTAAAGAAATCATAGCTCTATCCCTTAATCCTATCGGATTAGATAATGATGTACTTTTTTGAAGTTCTTCAATATCCATTAAGGATAAAATATGAGGTAAAAGTCGGTTAATTTTTGGGTGAATTACATGTTCTAAAGGATTTTTATTGATTTTATTTTTATCGATGAGATAATCAAAAAAGCGATGTGCGCAAGTGATTTTTCGAGCACGTGAGGTTGCTTTTTCTGATAATAGACTCAGCAACCATTTGTCAATTTGTTCACGAGATAAGTTTACAAAAGTTCCTAATTGTAAACAATTCATCATTTGTTTCAAATCATAACAATAAGAAACTTGAGTATTCTTTGATAATCCACATTCTAAATTTAGATATTGTAAAAAAGCTTCAATTTGGTTTAAAGCTTCATTTATATCTTGGGTAGGCTGTATTTTCTCCTTCACTTCGAGCGATTATAATTGTTCCACAAGTATCATTGAACACATTAACAGCAGTTCTAAACATATCCAGAATGCGTTCAACAACCCAAATAACTCCAATCGATTCAATAGGAAGTCCAACCGAACTTAAAATCATTGTTATTGCGATTAATCCTGAGGCAGGAATACCTGCGACTCCAACTGAAGTTAATAATGCCATTAAAACAACCGTTATTTGGTCTAAGAAACCAAATTGAATACCTTGGGTAACTTGATAAAGTTGAGCAATAAAGATGACAACGACACATTCGTAAAGAGCAGTTCCACACATGTTTATAGTAATTCCTAAAGGTAATGTAAAACGAGCTGTTTTTTGTGAAACTTTTGATACATTTTCTATTTTGTCAAGAGCTATAGGCAATGCAGCGGCTGATGAGGAAGTAGAAAAAGCCATTAAAGTTACTGGAAACATAGCTTTATAGTGATTCCATGGACGAATTTTTGCAACAAAGCGTAATAGGAGATACAAAAAAACAAAATAATAAAAAGAAAAACCTAATAAAATTGTAACCACAAAAAAACAAAGTGGTTTTATTACCTCAAGGCCAGTGCTAAGTAAAATAGGCGTTACTAAGCCAAATACACCAATAGGGGAGAAAGAAATAACAATTCTAGTAATATTGCGTGTGATTTGTTGAATACCTTCCCATAGATTCATCTGTACCAATCTCAAATGTTCTGGTAATCTGCCGATAAAGAAGCCAAATAGCAAACTAAATGTAATGATTCCTAGAATTTGTGTGTTATCGGTTGCTGCAGATAAAATATTCGGTGGAAGTAAGCGAAGAAAAAATTCAGATACCTTTGAATTACCAATGCTTTCATAACTTACAAAGTTTTCAGGTAAAACGTTTGCTTGTCCTAGAATTTTAGAAGCCAGATCTATATTTGTATGTCCTGGTTGTAAACAATTAACAACTACTAGCCCAATTGAAACAGCAACAAAACAGCTTAAAAAGTAAAATAAAAATGTTTTTAATCCTAATCGTTTGAATTCAGATTTCGATCCAAATCCCATCATTCCGCAAATAATAGAAGAGGTAATTAAAGGGACGACAAGCATCTTTAAGCCATTCATAAAAAATTTACCTAGTAACTCACAGATATGGATAAATGTTTGAGTTGCTGGCAAATTATTCAATTCAAAAATTCGTAAAAAGGATACTACGAGAACACTCATTATTAGTGCTCCAACAACACCCAAATGTTGTAGGGAATTTTTTTTCATGACTATGTCATACTATGTTTATAAGAATTCTACAATACTTTTTTCTATTTTAATTGGGAACCTCAATTTTAATAGTTAATTTTTCACTTTCTCATAATAAGAGCTTGCAGAAAAAAATAGAATGTACTAAACCATTTTTAGAATAAAGATATGGAAACTCCATTATGCATGAAAGATTTGGTTGCGTTTTGTAAACGCAAAGGTTTTATATTTCTCTCATCAGATATTTATGGTGGGTTAAATGGTTTTTTTGATTATGGGCCTTTGGGCGTTGAGCTAAAACGTAACATCAAAGCTATGTGGTGGAAAAATATGGTTCATGATCGCGAAGATGTTGTTGGGTTAGATAGCTCGATTATTTTACATCCAAATGTATGGAAAGCTTCTGGACATGTTGATGGATTTTCAGATCCTATGGTAGATTGTAAAGTTACAAAAATGCGCTATCGTGCAGACCAGGTCTTTTATGCTCCAGTTTCTATCAACAGCGAAATTATTGGGTATATTTGTGTAGCAGATTGTGAAGATCGTGATGCAGAAGTTGCAAAGAAAATAAAAACTCTGCTTAAAAATACACAACATACGCATGAGCCAATTGATCCATTAATATTGAAACCTTTGACTGAAGCAAAACCAGAAGAGTATGCATTAATTCCTTCGCCAGCAACCGATAAGCCAGGTGATTTAACTCCTCCACGTGACTTCAATCTAATGTTTCAAACGCAGGTAGGAGCTGTTGCTTCTGAGTCAAACATTGCTTATTTGCGTCCAGAGACTGCTCAAGGAATATTTATTCATTTCAAAAATGTGGTTGATTCAACTCGGGTTAAAGTTCCTTTTGGTATCGCTCAAATTGGTAAAGCTTTTCGCAATGAAATTACACCACGCAATTTTATTTTTAGATCACGAGAATTTGAGCAGATGGAAATGGAATACTTTTTCCCAGCAGATGAAAAAATTTGGCCAGAGTTACATAAAAAATGGATTGAAACGCGTTACAATTGGCATTGTTCGATTGGGATTAAAAAAGAATGGTTAAGCTTCGATGTGCATGATAAAAAGGATTTAGCTCATTATGCGAAAGCATGTACAGATATTATGTTTAAGTATCCTTTTGGAGTTCAAGAATTAGAAGGAATAGCTGTCCGTGGTAATTTTGATTTAACACAGCATCAAAATTTCAGTGGTAAATCATTGGAATATTTTGATGAGGAACGTAAAGAAAAATATCTTCCTTATGTTATTGAACCATCAGTTGGGGTTGATCGTACCTTATTGGCTTTATTGGTATCTGCTTATGATGAAGATGAAATTAACGGTGAAAAACGTGTTGTGTTGCGTTTTAAGCCGCAGATTGCTCCTATTAAAATGGCCGTGTTTCCTTTGGTTAAAAATAAACCAGAAATTGTTGAAAAAGCACGAGAATTATTTAAAAAGCTACAAAAACGTTGGTATGCTACTTATGATGAATCGGGTGCTATTGGTCGTCGTTATCGTCGTATGGACGAAATCGGAACACCTTGGTGCATAACGGTCGATTTTGATTCATTGGATAATAATACGTATACTTTACGTGATCGGGATACAACAGAGCAAAAACGGTTATCAGAAGAAGAATTGATTAAGTTTTTTGAACAACAATTTGCATAAAATGAAGCATATTTCTTACTCAAAGCAAACGATTGATGAGTCCGATATACAAGCTGTAACAGAAGCTTTACGCAGTGATTTTGTTACTCAAGGTCCTCAAATAACAACGTTTGAAGAAGCCTTAAAACGTTACTTAAACGTTAAACATGTTATTGTTGTATCCAATGGAACATCGGC
>CAKUXH010000052.1 GCA_934700265.1 uncultured Opitutales bacterium | reverse complement strand
CCTTCCGTCCTGCATAAATACTAACAAAACACTGTCACAAAATAAAATGTGACAATTTGTGACAGTTGTGACAAAAAGGAGGGTAAATCTCGCTTGAGGGCATTCCTAAGTTTAGTCGTGTTTTACGATACAAGCATGTTTAACGGATTTCATTTCTGGGAAAAGCTTGGCGAGATCCTTTTCGATGGTTTTTTGCTTGATGGATTTTAGGGCATCCCATTGGCGCAGATTATGTTTGATAATGGCAAAGCCGAGGATGTACGCGGTGGCAATTCGGTAGATGATTTCCGTAGGGGCTAGGCCGTAGACTTGATGCTCGAAGATATGTCGCAAACGTGCCTGTTTATCGAGGAAGAGGGCTTTGATTTTTGGGCTATTGTACAAGCGCTTTACGATTTCGGTGATGTAAAGGCCGGATTTTATGTACAGATCGATGAAGGTTTTTGTGGGATCATCGAAACAATCCGGGCATTCTTTTTTAAATTATCCACCATTTCTTGAACCAGCTTTTTAGGAGTAAAAATTTGGTTCGTTTTTGAGGTGGAATGTAATCAAAAATATCTTCTTTCGCAATGTCTTCGAAATAATTGGCTAAACGTAGTTTCAAAGCCAAAAAATTTCGTTGAGACTTTTCTTTTTTAATTCATCGTGCATAAAATGGAAAGTGATACCTTTGGAGGTATCTTGAGGATTGGAAGGTAGATGGCTCAACGTCTCATATTGCTCCAAAACATGTTTTAGACATAGAGCACGAACAGCTGGATCGTAAAATGAAAAAACAAGACGATACAATGCTTTTAGATCATCACTGTTTGTAGTGAAATGAAGCGAAGGATACTCTTCAGTTAAAATTACATTCCCTTCGTCGAGTTCATATCTACTTGTTACATTTCCGCAATTACTTTTTATTTAAAACCTTTTCATAAATAATTTTTGCGATATATTTATTCCCTAATGCGGAATGATGTCCATAGGTATCAATAAAATACTTTTCTAAATCATTTTTATCAAATGTATTCCAAAAATCAAACATATCTAAGAAATTTAAATTTATTTTTTCACATATTGATTTCAGTTCATTTCTGTATAAATTGTTATTCTGTTGTATAAACTTTATATGAGAATAGGATGGGAGCATAATTAAATGAGGAATATGTTTTTTATTTTTACAAAACTGAACGAAACGTAAAAGTATAGCCTCCAATAATTTAGATTGTTGAGTATAAAGCATCTGTAAGTATTCATTTTCTTTTTGTAAATTTTTTACAATAAATGGTTCAGCATTTTTAAGGAAATTCTTTACATTTTTATCTTTAGAAAATTTTAATCTATTGAATGCTAATAAATAATTTAGGAGATTTTTATCTTGAATTAAATAACTTAAAGCTGTTTTGGGAGACTGTTTTATGTTTTGCAAGAACCCTGGGTAATTACCATCGTATTTGTGTAAAAATTTTTCATAAGCTGGAATATTTTCAAATTCATTAACATCTTTTATAAAATTTTCAATGAATTTTAAATTCCCATTTTCTAAAACAAATCTTGGTTTTGCAGCTAATACGTTTCCAGGTTCACAATAATGTTTCCAAACACTTATTATTCTTTCTATTGTCCATGGAGTAATTATCATTAATACCAGTTTTATGGATTTTTGTAATGGAGTAGATTCTAATCTTAAAACAGCTTGGTCTAAGCCGTAATTTCCAACGCCGTAATTTGAAACGTAAGAATTTGTTAATTCAGATAAAAAGTATTGTATTGTTTCATCGTTGTTTACTTCTCTGCACATGCAGAAAGAATCCCCAAAGGTTGTTATGTATTCTGCCTGACTAAATGAATTTTCAAACGTCCTACTTCCAAATTTATCAATAGAATAAGAAGCTCCCCTGTCTACTCCTATATAAGAACCTGTATTATCAGGATGATTAACTGTAGGAATAGGTTTCCATCCTAGATATTGATCGAAAGTTTTATATTTTTTAATAATTTTTTTATTAATTGAAGGAAATTCTTTGAAAAACAATCCTGCTTTGATCAAATATCCTCTTAGAGATATTTCAATTATTAGTAATAACAAAATTAACAATACAAATAATATGCTAAACATTTTCATTCTCTATAAATAAACGTTTAAAAAAAATTGTTCATAACCAATCAAGCTCCAAATTTAAATCATTAACGGTATCAAACTCTGCCCAATGATTGTGTATAGGGACGCCAAATACAGGAAAGTTTTTATCAATGAGGAATTGTAAAAAGTCTGTCGTGTACGCATTTTTATAGTTCGGATGTACAGCCTTAAATGTTTCGTACATTTGTTTAAATTCTTTAACAAACGGTGCTAAGATTTTAAACAAACCAATATATTGTCCTTGAATATCGTCCAATGTTCTTGGTTCCTTACCAAGTTCGAAAATTTTCTGTGTAGCTGGATCCCAACGAAATGTTTCAGCATCTTCAAACGGATCTTCCATACGATTATTCCAATAAGTACGCCACTCAATATCTGTAATTATACTGCAAGGATGACTAGCTTTTAATAAAGCTTCAAAAACGGAATGATGATATATGATATCACCATAACTTATGATAATATCTTTAGACTCATCCATAAGATTTTCCGCGCAAAATAAACTGTAAAGCATATTTGTTGTGGCAAAATCTTTGTTCACAACAACCGGATGATCTTTTTTAGGTAAAGCTTCATTGTGATATCCGCCAATAAGCGTAATATCTGTTAGAGCAAATTGTTTGAAAACTTCTAACTGATACTGAAGCAACATCTTCCCTTTGTAGGGGACTATACACTTAGGTTTAGTTTCTGTGTATGGCCGCAAACGTTTGCCTTCACCCGCACAAAGCACGAATATTTTAACATCTTTCATAAAAATCTTTTATAAAATAATTAAACCAATTTAAAAATGGTGGACGCTCTGGATGCCACATAAACGTTACAATCGGTAAGCTTTTATGGCACATGGCTTCACAATGTCCATCATTATCGATTGCTAAAATAAAAAATTCTTCTGGTATTTTATCTAATGTAAAATTATGAAAAGAATTAACATTAAAAGTTCCGCTTGGGATTCCGTAACGATTATCTTTTATCATTACATTGTGACAAATGCCAACATGATTTTCGATACAGACTAATTTAGAACCGAAATGTTGTCCGATGAACTGCATACCATGACAAATGCCGAACAGTGGCAAGTGATGTTTTATGCAATATTCAATACACGCAGTTTCACAAATAGTACGTGTGCTATGATCATTGCCTCCGCTTATAAGAATACCATCTAGCGCCATTACATCAATGAATTTCGAAGTATTGCAGGTGTTGGGAATAGGAACTGTGATAAAATCATTTTCTGATAATAATTTTATCCAACGTTGATCCAAAACATCACGTGTTTCACCGATCGATTCGATGTAATCTACACGCTGAGTTATGCCTATCTTTAACATAAACTACCGAATGATGTCAATTTTATGTGAAGCACAGTCTAATTGGATAAAGTGAGCCACTTTTAATTTATCAAATAAAGCCTCACCTACACCTATACTTGTCGGCAATTTAAACTCAGCACTACGAATGGCCATATGCGAATTAGGCCCTCCATAAGCTGTAATAAGACCCGCTATTTCATAATTGAATATCCAATCAAATCCCGGATCAGCATTTTTGATTAAAACGATTTTATTTCTTAATTGTATGCTGTCTGCTTGCTTTGAATTTTTAAGATAAACAATTTCAGCTTCAATCGATTGATTACCGATAAAATTGGGCAATATTTTAGGAACAAAAAATCCGTAAAAATCTTCTAACCGTGTAATTAACGGCGGCAATTCGATACATTGTATAATACGATAGTATTCTTTGCCTTGTTCAATAAGCATCGAGAATATATGTTTGATATCTCGAACTGAATATAGCCCATTGCGCATATCTTCAAAGACATTTATGGGTAAATGAGCCATATCTTCGGTAGTAAAACCATAAGTTTTGCCCATTTCTTCTACAAGATCCAAAATTAGCGAAATGTATCTTGTGAAAACAAACTTGGAATATTCACGTCCCGCGATGGCTTGCTTCAAAAACAACTTAAAATCACTTAAAGAGATGCCAAAAATTTGTTTGAGACATTTCTCCAAAGCATCGTAATGGGGGGTAATATTTGTAGCTTTTCCTGTCGCAATAGCTTTACCACCTACATTACAAAATAGGTATTTATCGGGATCTGAATGGTAAGTTGGCGAAGTAATATCGTACGTCCCTGGCCTTAAATGACCATACATTTTGATGCAATCTTCTTTTGAAATTTTCCCTTCAATCGCTTGCTGGGTTTTTTCAAAAATTTGGCCTGCGATGGTTTGGATGTTTTCTGTAAGTGAGCTTTTTTCAGCTTCAGAAATAACACCTTTCGCAACAAAAGACTTCAAAAACGAGCTAGCAACAAAACCACAGCGCGCTAAATGGGAAAAATTAAGTGTGCCTATTTTGCAGGTTTGCATCAAAACGTAAATTTTGTCCAAAGGCTTCAAATGAGTATCTGCAATGCGCGAGAATCGTTTTTCAATAACATCCATTGCTTCGTAACACTTTTGGCATTTTTTAAAGCCAGCTAGAGTTAAATCAAGTAAAGCTTTTTCGTATTGCTGATACTCATTTTCGGAAAGTTTCGCTTCATTTATCAGCAAATCATGCCAACGATCTTTAAAGTCGACCGTATAACAGGTCGGCATCACCATAAATTCCAATTTATCGTGCCACTCCGGATTGTTTTTTAATCGATGGATGTAAAAATTAACTAACTTCTTAGTTGTATCTGTTGACAAATTGTTGGGCAAAAAGGAATGTATACTGGCACGAACATCTACGTAAGGATGTCCGGCAAAATTGATAATGAGCGGATAAGGACGTACATCTTTGTATCCAAATTCCGCGCGTTGTTGTGCCCAAATATCGTTTGTAATAAGTGTTTGATAAAGCGAAATTGCCAAACGATGCGGTTTTGTACCTACAATCTCGGCCGGATTCCAATCGGGCATTACACCAAATATAGTTGCATCCCCTTGTACATCAGGTTGAGCTGTTTGGTAATCACTGAAACGTTTTGCAGCACATCCTAAGTGTTCATCCAAACGATGATCGCCAACCTCTCTCAAATGCTGAGAAGCAATAGGACGAACTTGGAAAATGTACAATTCACCAGCATTTGTAACCGCAAATTCAATATCGAGAGCGTCAAACTGCGTTAACTCTTCAATTTCTTGAATAGCATCAAATAATTTTCTATAAAAGTTAGGTGCATCTGACGGAATGTCGGCATACTTCCAATGATAAAACGTTTCATCTTGTTTGCTTGCACCACTTGTAATGGCGGCCGTATCTTTTTTATCGTAATTGACAACGTAGTAAGGTGCACCATAGTTAAGTGTTCTTGTAAAAACAACACCACTCACGTTGACATTGTGTAACATGGGTTGCACCAATACTAAATCTGCATTATTGTTTGCTCCATAAGAATGGATAACTTCCGTAATAGCTTTCGCTAAAGTATCACGTTCTGGGGTAGCATTCAATACGCTTTCAAATTTACCTGCATTGGCTTTTGTAAAGCTGTCTTCTTGCAATGAACTGCTTCTTACAACAAGATCTTTGTCTCCAAAAGTCCTAAGTATCGTATCAATTACGTGATCTGGATTTTTAAACCATTGTTGTGTAGAAAAATGAATCTGCTCAAGAATACATGACTTCTTAACATGCTTTCTAAGCGCGTACAGCGTTTGTGCTTTCGTCGTCAAAACAAAGCGTGCAAAGTCAATGGGATTACTTACTTCCGCCCATAAATTATGTTCATCTATAGCGATTGCAGCATCATTGGTTTGTTCAGCTGTTTGCAGCATTTGTTGTATTAACTGAGATCTGAACAAAACATCTCCATAAGCAACAAATGCCGGTAAATCTTCCACAAATCCTGAATTTTGCAAAGATACATCACAAGCTGTTTTATCCCACTGAGAATTAAAAACAAAATGCAAATCAGGATATTTATGGGCAATTTTATCAAACTGGTAGCCTCCCACAAAAGTAAACCGAGAACTTTCTCCTTCGAAGGCAGAAACTTGCCAATCTAAAACGGTTTCCTGCAAATTAACTTTTATATTCGTTGGGTTTTCAACAAATTGTTTTGACTTCCCAGCACCTAATATGATTACCTGTTGCATATGTTTGATACGATCTCAAAGTTATTTAATGAATTCAAATCTTACAAGAATTTTTTCGCTGAAAATCATAAACAACACCGTCAGCTTGTCTTTTACTCCGAACGAGCTATTTACTATCAAACCTTCAGCCCATTTTTGGAAGAGCTTTTAAAAGATTCTTCTATAACATGTAGCTACATAACATCGGATGCGAATGATCCCATATTAACTCGCCATCATGGTCGTCTTTATCCATTTTATTTTAATTTTTTCTTAAAATCCGTTTTTGATAAAATAGATACAAAGTGTTTCGTTTTTACGATGCCAGATTTGAACATGTACCATTTGAAAAAATCAAAACATACCAAGGAATATATCTACTTGTTTCACGCATTTTCAAGCACGCATTTGCAATATAATGAGCAAGCTTTTGATGCTTACGATACGATTTTTTGCGTAGGGCCTCACCATATTAAAGAAATTGAAGCGCGAGAAAATCTATATCACTTGTATCATAAGAAATTGCTTTCTATAGGCTATCCTCGCATGGATATTGTGTATCAAAAATATCAATCCTACAAAAAACAATTTAAAAAAACGATATTAATTGCCCCAACATGGAGCATGGCAAGCTTATTTGAAAATGGAATTCGACCACTTCTGGATGCTTTATCTCAAACCAATTACCGCGTTGTTGTCCGTCCCCATCCAGAGTTTTTGAAACGAAGAAAATCTTTGGCTAATTCTCTAAAAAACTACATTTCAACGTTACAAAATTTCATTTGGGAAGATCAATTACTAAACGAAGATAGTTTATACGAAGCGGATC
>CAKUXH010000051.1 GCA_934700265.1 uncultured Opitutales bacterium | reverse complement strand
GTATAGACCCTTCTAAAAAATCTTTATGTGAATCTGAAACATCTTTAACTTTAAAAGAAAATGACCTTTGGATGTTAACATGTGCGCATACTTATTTGCAAGGGAAAGAAAATGAGGTTAACAATCAAAACAGTTTAACTCTTTCCTATCGACTAAATTCTAAAAATGTCATTTCCGCTGCCATTTCAATTAATGCACATAAACCAGATCTAATTCGACAAACCTATACATGGTCAACCATTATTGCAAAAACTTGGAAGCTAGATTTAATTTTTGAATGGAAAAAACGTCCTCGCCCTTTAAACATAAACACAAAGGATAGCTGGAACGTAAAATTTATTTTAAATTTTATTGAATGGTAAAAAATGAAACTTCCAGAAAATACAATTATTTCAACACTTATTCATCGCGAACTATTATCACACAATGAAGATGAGAAAAGCGTATATTTGTTAAAGCTATCGCTCTCAAATGAACAATGTAACTTTCAACCTGGAGACGTCGTTTTTATTTGCCCAGAAAACAATCCTAAAAAAGTTGCTCGAGCACTGGCAATTTTGCAAGCAAAAGCAAATGTCATCATTGAAACAGAAGAAGGTGAAAAAATAACTTTGCAAGAAGCTTTAACCTCACAGTATGAGCTAAGATTACGTCCAAGTATTTTAAGTAATTTTTCAGAAGAACAAGCATCAGATTTTTGGTTATGCCTTGCTGAATTAAGAGCACAAAAAAGTAACACGTTTCATGAACAACACGTTATTGAATGGCTGAAACCTATGCGTCCAAGAGCTTATTCCATCGCTTCAGCTCAAAAATATTTACCCAACGCATTAGAATTAATCGTTGGTCTGGTCACCTTTCGCGATGTAAAAGGTGGTGTTTGTGAGGGTCTTTCAAGTGGATTTTTATGTAAACGTTTAAATGTAGGACATACAGTAAAAATCTATTTAAAACCTTCTCGTTTCAAGTTACCTAAAGATGCGACACGACCTGTTATCATGGTAGGGCCAGGCACGGGAATTGCACCTTTTAAAGCCTTCTTAGAATATCGAAAAGCAATTCAAGCATCTGGGCCAAACTGGTTATTTTTTGGTGGACGCCATCGTGAAAATGACTTTTTATTAGAAGATTTTTTAGAAAATCTAAAAAATGAAAAATATCTTACACGGTTGGATTTAGCATTTTCACGCGATCAAGATTACAAAATCTATGTTCAAGATCGCATGAAAGAAAATTCAAAAGAACTTTGGAATTGGTTTCGTCAAGGTGCTTATTTTTACATCTGTGGAGATGCAAAACATATGGCCAAGGATGTAGAAGAAGCATTGCTATCAATCATTCAATCAGAAGAACATTTATCTCTAGAAGAAGCTCAAACTTATTTAAAAGATTTAAAATTAGCAGGTCGTTATCAGAAAGATGTTTATTAAATGAATGCTTACGTCATTTACGATAATACAGAACACGATTTAAATCTCCTGCAATGGGGACATTTCAGCTCACCTGATGCATTTTTAGCTTTAAAAATAAAAGATAAAACAATTGCATTTGTTTCTGAACTTGAATATGGTCGCTGTAAATCAACAAGCATTTTTACAGAAGTTTATCTGTTATCTAACATCAGAATGCTTTTAAAAAAGCAATTTCCCTCCCTACCCTATTGGACTGCCCTATTCAAATATTTACAAAAAGAATTTTATATAGATACATTTATTATTCCTTATCACTTCCCTGCAAAAATTTATTCTGAAATTTTCACACATGTTCCCATTCTATTTGATCAAAGTTCTTTTAATAAACAACGTGCCATAAAAACCACTACTGAAGTCAACGAGATTAAAACAGCCTGCCAACTTACAGCTTCCACTATAGACTATGCAAAATCAATATTACGTAAATGCACAAATTTAAACGGTATTCTTCATTTTAATAATGAAGTACTTACATCAGAACGTTTACGCTCATTAATGGAAATTTTTTGCTTACAAAATGGCGGTATTTCAAAAGGAACAATCATTGCGTGTGGGCAAGATGCTGTTAATCCACATTGTCAAGGTTATGGACCACTTTACGCTAATGAACTTATTGTTATTGATTTTTTCCCTCGTTTAAAAAATTCACATTACTATGGTGATATGACACGAACCGTTATTGTTGGAAAAAGCAGTAATCAACAAGAAAAACTATACCAATGTGTTCTGCAATGCCAACATGAATTAATTTTACGTATAAAATCAGGTATTTCTGTAAAAACGTTAATGGAATTCGCTGTCCAATTTTTTGAACAAAGTGGTTATGGTTTAAAAAAATCAGAAAATGGTTGCGAAGGTTTTATCCATAGCGTTGGGCATGGGCTTGGGTTAGATCTTCATGAATATCCATCTGTAAGTTATAACGACATAATTCTAGAAGCAGGTATGGTTATAACCATTGAACCTGGACTTTATTTTTACGATATTGGTGGAGTTCGTATCGAAGATGATGTTTTAGTAACTGAGGATGGTTGTGAAATCCTCTCAAAATGTGACTACAACCTTACACTTTAATCCCATTTTTTAAACACAAAAAATACAGCCAATAAAATAAAAACAAAACCTACAAAATAATTCCATTTAAACTTTTCTTTTAAATATAATACAGAAAATACAGAAAATATTACCAATGTAATAACTTCTTGTATTACTTTCAATTGCGTTGCCGAAAGACATTCATGCCCAATTCGATTTGCTGGAATCATTAGGCAATACTCAAAAAAAGCAATTCCCCAACTTATAAAAATCGTAAGCCAAAGTGGTAAAGATTTAAATTTTAAATGACCATACCAAGCAAATGTCATAAAAATATTAGATAAAGAAAGTAAACATATTGGTAAAAAAATACGCATATCCATTATTCTGGATATGCGATAAAATTTTTCAATCTTTAAATTTTATTTCATATTTCCTAAAATTTCTTCCGCCTTAATAAGATCTTCTAAGGTATCAATGGCTACTGAGCGTCCTGAAGCCTCATGGGTTGCAATACGATACCCATTTGAAAGAAATTTTAACTGTTCCAAGGATTCTGTAGATTCTAAGTAACTATTTTCTAAATTTTTATAAACTTCTAAAATTTCTCGACGATATCCGTAAATTCCAAGATGCCCCCAATATTTACATTTACGCAACCAATCATCTTTAGCTACATCACGTGCATAAGGAATCGGGCTACGAGAAAAATAAAGGGCATAGTTTTTATTATCAAGAACAACTTTAACAATGTTTGGGTTATTTACCTCTTCCATCGATTTTAAAGCGTAGACTGGTGTCAAAATCGGTGCATCAATTGATTGCGTTTTTTCAATAAGAGCCTCAATTAAAGAAATTTCAACGAAAGGTTCATCTCCTTGTACGTTAAAAATCCAATCTCCTTGCATTTTATCCAATACTGAAACGATACGCTCTGTCCCAGAATGACATTCTGGTGCTGTAAGATACCCTTTAACATCTAAACTTTCGGCTAAACGAACAATATCTTGGCTATCCGTAACAACGCAAATTTCATTGCAATTTTTTACCAACTTAACCCTTTCAATCACATGCTGAATAACAGGTTTTCCGCCTAAGTTCCTTAACATTTTCCCGGGCAAACGCGAAGAAGCTATCCGGGCAGGAATCGCAATAGTATATTTTGTCATAATTCTTTATTTATATAAAATTCTACCACAATGTTCACAAAACTGTGGTGTTTTTGCATTTGCTAACTTAGAAACTAATTCTGCAGATAAAGTTAAAAAACACCCAGAACATTTTCCATCTTCTGTTACAGGTACAATACGTGGAATAGCTTTATTGCACTTTCTTAAAGTTACATAAGCTTCATAAAATGCACCTTGTATTTTACTTTCGTATTGATTTAAAATCTCGGTTTTTTCCTCGATCAACTTCTGACAATCTAATTTTTGTCTTTGAACCTGATCTTGTTGTTTAGTAAACTCTATTAATTTCTCTTCTGTCACTATTTTAGCAGACTTTAAATTTTCCTCAATGTTCTCAAGCTCCTCTAAACCCTCTAACAAATTTTCTTGTAATTTGGAAATTTTTTCTTCCGTCTGCTGAATTGCGCTTTGGACTGCCTTAAACTCGTCCTGATTTTTTACTGTTACCTGCCTTGCTTTTTGCTGAACAAGCAAATTTTCTAATTGTTTAAGATTCGATTCCCCTTCTTGATAAGCTTGTTTTTTTTGCGAAAAAGCTTTTCTTAATGTAACCAAATCTTCAATAAGTTTCTGTTTTAAAGCTTCAATAGAGGAAAAATTTGCTTCACATAATAAACACTGTTTTTTCGTATCTAAAAGAGCTTTTTCAATTTCTTGCAATTTTAATAAAGGCTGTATTAATTCAATCACAAGATTTTTTTAAATTATTCTATATTAAAAGTAAATAACAAAATCTACTTTTTACCATCTACATTCGCTCCTTGAACATCTAACGTAATATTATCATAGCTAATCCGTGAATGCATCATACTCAGTAATGTTATTTCAAAACTTTGTTTTATTTTCCACAAATCTTGCAAAGTTATATTGCACTCATTTAATTGCTCTGTCTCTATTCTATCTTTAACAATCTTATCAATTAATTCTCGAATCGATTGAGGGGTTATTTTTTCAAGACTTCTACTAGCTGCTTCGATAGCATCTGCCAATGATATAATAGCTGACTCTTTAAATTGCGGTACTGGTCCATCATATTGAAAAACTTTTTTATCAATTTCTTCACCATCCTGCTTCAATAAAAGTGCTTTTTTATAAAAATATTGCATAATAGATTTACCGTGATGCTGCTGAATTACATCAATAATAATTTTAGGTAATTTATAGGCTTTAGCTAACGCGACCCCTTCCTTCACATGACTCTTCAACACGATCGCGCTTAAAGAAGGTTTTTGATTCATATGAGGATTTTCTGTATTTTCCTGATTTTCAGTAAAATACTCAGGTTTTATAATCTTGCCAATATCATGATACAAAGCACAACAACGACACAACAGAGCGTTAGCGCCAATTTCTTTAGCTGCTTTCTCTGATAATGCAGCAACCATCAAGCTATGATGGTAAGTACCAGGAGCTACTAATTGCAATTTTCTAAGCAAAGGATGGTTATAATCCGTTAAACTTAAAAATGTAATATTTGTTGTATAATGAAAAGCTTTTTCAAGAAGTGGAATTAAATTCATTGCTAAAAATAGCGTTACCCCACCACTTAATAATATAGCCAAACATTGCTGTAAACAAACAACCACATTAAAATTTTGCATGAGCAAGCCATAAAAAAATACCATTAGGGATAAGAGCAAATAAGAAAAACAACCAGCCTTAACAATATCCGCTTTATATTTCACTTTTCTACAAAAGAATACTATACTTACTCCAGTCAACAAATCCAGCAAAAGAGAATCAAATGTTCCATAAACAATAAGTGTTTTTACTCCTACAATAAAAAACGTACATACAAATCCAGCCACAACATCGATCAATGAAGTAACCAACAAACTAGATAAAAAAGTAGGCACTAAGAAAGAAGAAAATCCAATAAGTAAACATTGAGTACCTAACATGCTGTGTTGGCAAAATATATTTACCAATCTTATTAACAAAATATTAAGTATAATTAATATACTCGTTACAAAGCGAACACGAAAACTCTCATTGAGTCTCGAAGGAAGTATTTTCAAAACTAAAAGCAAAATAGAAAACAATAAACCGATAAGAAATATTTTTTTAAAAAATGCCGCTCTACAAGCCGTTGTATACATTTCCTTATTTTCAAGATTACTTAAATAAGCCAAATAACATTCATAAATTTCTTGTGTAACAACTTGTCCATTTTCGACAATAACACTGCCTTGCAAAATTTTTACACAAACATTTGGCGTTTTTTCAACAAATTGATTAATTTTCTCTTGCGTTTTTACTTTATCATAAACCAAATTAGGTGCTAAACCATACCTACAAATATGAAGCAAAGCATTAGCTACTTCATACTCAATATCCATAATAAATAAATTCATGCGCAAAATCTTCAAAGCATTTCCTAAACTTTGTAAGCGACTATTTGCATTATCATTATTCAAATTAAAATAAAAACTTTCTTCATTTTGATTCAAATCAATATCATCAAATATTCCTTTTTGTACAATTTCTTGTAATAAAAATAAACACTCATCAAATAATCGATTTCTTTGGAGTGGTGAATCTATCGAAAGCAATGTGCGTAAATCTTCTTTTTCAAGATTCAAATTATATTTTACATCAAATTCCTCTATTAATTCATTTAAGGCCTTTTCTTTTTCATCAGCTTTCTTTATATCTTCACATTTAGTGAGCTTACCTTTCAACTTTTCAATTTTTTGAGAAAAATTTCTAAAGGAGCTCATATCAACTTTGTAAACAGGTGAAACCATGTGTCGACGCTGTTCTTTCAACGCTCTCGTTTTAATATCACTAATATAATCAAAATCTATCGAAGAAATTAATCGAATCTTTGATACTCGATTAAGATAAAGCTGAGGACCTATCGGAGATTGTCCCCAAAAAGCAATTACTAGTATTATTCCAAAAAAAATACTATAACGAAAAAAAGCTCTCCATGAAAATTGGATACTTGCTTCTTTTATATTAAGGCGTTTTTGCCGATTTTCTAAAATTTGATCTTTTACAGATTTTCTGTGCCAAAAGCTCATAAACACTAAATAAATTTAATTAAGCGCTTCCACATATCTTTTAATGCCAAAGGCAATACACGTGTTTCTCCAATCACTGGCATAAAGTTAGTATCTCCATTCCAGCGAGGAACAATATGAACATGCAAATGCTGTGGAATGCCAGCTCCTGCAGCAGCTCCTAGATTAATCCCAATATTTATTCCTTCAGGCTTTAATGCATTTTTTAGTAAGTTTTCAGCAAATGCAACCAAATTTATTAAATCCAAACGCTCTTCAGATGTTAAATCAGTTAGTGTACAAACAGGCCGATAAGGAACTGCCAACAAATGGCCAGCATTATATGGAAATGTATTTAAAACAAGGAAACAATATTTAGTACGAGAAAGAATAAAATTTTCTTCATCTTTTCCCTCTTCAGCCAAAGCCTCAAAAAGCGTTTTATTAGGAATTTCCTTGTTTTTAGGCGCTTCAATATAC
>CAKUXH010000050.1 GCA_934700265.1 uncultured Opitutales bacterium | reverse complement strand
TTATTACATAGCTAAAAACGTGCCAGTTTTATATTTTTAAGTTGAATTGTGTAAAAAATTGTTTTAAAAAGAAAAATATGAAGGTTCATTTTAAAAAAATGTCAGCGGATGAAGCTGCTGAATGTGTAAAAGATGGAGATACCATAGCATGTAGTGGATTTACATCAGCAGGTTGTGTTAAAGCTATACCTGAGAGCTTAGCCAAAAAAGCAGAACGATTACACAAAGCTGGAGAACCTTTCAAGATAAAATTGTTCTCAGGAGCTTCAACCAATGATCATGTAGATGGAGCCTTGAGTAGAGCTAATGCTATTTCATTCCGTACACCTTATCAATCTAATAAAGATATGCGAGGAGCTATAAATCGAGGTGATGTTATTTATACCGATCAACACCTTGGAAATTATATTCAATTCATTAATCATGGCTTTTTAGGTGAAATAGATTATGCTTTTATTGAGGTTTCTGATTACACACTAGATGGAGAATTAACTTTGCCTTTTGCTGTAGGAGCAACTCCTACATTTTGCCGAAAAGCAAAGTATATTATTTTAGAACACAATACTTACCATTCAAGTAAAATTAAAGGTTTACATGATATATATGAGGTTGAAAATCCACCTTATACCCAAGCGATCCTTTTGCTAAAAGCCAATGATCGTATTGGTACAACCACCGTAAAGGTAGAGCCGAATAAAATACTTGGGGTTGTTGAAACGCATGAATCTGATCACGTAGCTGAATTTAAAGATGTATCTCCTATTCATGAAAAGATTGGTCATTTTGTGGCTGAATTTTTTATCAATGAAATGAAAAAAGGACGTATACCAAGCAGTTTTTTACCAATTCAATCGGGGGTAGGGAATATTGCTAACGCAGTTCTAAAAACTTTGGGAGAAGAAAAACAAATCCCTAATTTTACTGTATATAGTGAGGTAGCTCAAAATGCTGTGATTGAGCTTATGGCCCAAGGGCGTATTTCATTTACAAGCGCATGTGCATTGACGCTTACGGATAATTGGGTACAACATATTTATCAAAATTTGAACGATTATAAAGATCGTTTAGTTCTACGCCCAGAAGAGATTACCAATAATCCTGAAATTATTCGACGTCTTGGACTTTTGGCTCTTAATGCTGCTTTAGAAGTAGATTGTTTTGGAAATGTAAATAGTACGCACGTTTTTGGCACCTCTATCATGAATGGAATAGGTGGATCTGGAGATTTTGCTCGTAATGGTTACATTTCTATTTTTACACTCCCTTCAACTGCAAAAAATGGTACAATTTCAAGTATTGTTCCTTTTTGCTCACACATTGATCATACAGATCATGATGTTCAAGTTATTATAACTGAGCAAGGTATTGCAGATCTTCGAGGAAAATCACCTGATCAAAGAGCCGGATGTATTATTGAAAATTGCGCTCATCCTGATTATAAACCTTTGTTAAAAAGATATTTAAATCGTACAAAAAATAAGCATATTGCGCATGATTTATCTGTGGCATTTGCGATGTATGATGCTTATAATAAAACAGGAGATATGCGTAATTGCAAATTGTAAATATGGGACATAAAGTTTATTTTGCATTGGGGTCAAATTTAGGGCATCGACTTAACTTTTTAAGGAAGGGAGTTGAAGCCTTAAAAACAGTGCTATCATCTGTAAAAACATCCATCGTTTTAGAAACAGAAGCTTTGCTTTTAGCAAATTCGCCTAAAGAGTGGAATAAACCTTATTTAAATATGGTTGTTTCTGGAGAAACGGATTTAGATCCATTAATATTATTAAAATACATACAAGGAGTAGAACAAAGTTTAGGTCGCTTACCAGATCATTCCATCTGGGGACCGAGGAATATAGACATAGATATATTATTATATGATGATGCTATCATTAATTTTTCAGAGTTAACCATTCCGCATAAAGAACTTCATAAACGGGATTTTTTGTTACATCTTTTAGCATCTGTATCACCTAGGAAAATTCATCCTGTTTTAAAAAAATCCTTCGAATTGTTAGCGCAAAAAAAGTTAGCTGAAACAGGAACTATTTTTCATCGTTCTTTTTCACTTTATCCGCAACTCGTTGGAATTGTTAATATCACAGGAGATTCTTTTTCAGATGGTGGACAATATTTAAATCCTGAAGTTGCTATAGAGCATTGTCTACAATTAGTTCAGGATGGGGCCAGTGTTCTTGATTTAGGAGCTCAGTCGACGCGACCAGGAGCTGTCCAATTATCAACACAAAAAGAGTGGAAACGGCTATGTCCTGTACTGGATGGGCTTGATTTAAAAAATATACCTATAAGTATTGATACCTATCGAGATGATCTAATCGAAATGTTACTCGAAAAGTATCCTATCGCTTGGATTAATGATGTTTCTGGAAAATTAAAAGAATCAACATTGAAAATAATTGCCAATGCTGGTTGTAAACTTTGCATAATGCATTCTTTGTCAGTTCCTCCTAAGAAAACTGAAAATATTGAGACTAGTTGGAATGTCTTAGATACTTGGTGTGAAAAACAAATTGATTTATTAATACGTTGCGGTTTTGGTTTAAATGATATTGTTTTAGATCCAGGATTTGGTTTCGGCAAAACCCCTTATACAACAGGATTTTTATTAAAGACGATAGAACATATGCGACGCTGGTCTTGTCCCATTTATATTGGTCATTCACGTAAGTCTTTTTATAATTTATTAGGTAAACACGAAGCGAAAGATCGTGATATTGAGACGTTAGCTGTTTCTCAAATTTTAAAAACAAAAGTAGATTATTTACGTGTCCATAATGTTGAAATTCATCAACGTTTGTTAAGCACGCAGCACTGGATTGAAAATTACGATGAATATTAAAAGCATAAAAACCGAACGTGTTGTTGGTAAGCAAGATTTAAATAATTTTGTGGATAAATATTTGCCAAAATTAAGCGAAAAGAGCGTTGTTGTTGTTACTTCGAAAATTGTTAGTTTATGTGAAGGTCGTATAGTAAAAAGCGATTCGATTGATAAGAACAAGCTTGTTGAGCAAGAAGCCGATAAAATTATCCAAAATCCAGATGCGCAAGATGATCGTATTGTTTTAACTTATACGTATCATATGTTGATTCCTTCTGCAGGAATTGATGAATCGAATAGTAATGGTAATTATATTCTTTATCCTCAGAATCCATTTTCATCTGTTAAAAGCTTGTGGGCATATTTAAGACAAAAAAGAAATTTAAAAGATTTAGGGATTATTATTACTGATAGTCACACAACTCCACTTAGAAGAGGTGTTACCGGTATTTCGTTAGCCTGGTGGGGATTTAAGCCGACTTGTAGCTATGTAGGTGCTTTAGATTTGTTTGGTAAACCACTTCGAGTTACACATATTAATGTTGTGGATGCTTTAGCGGTTAGCGCTGTTTTTAATATGGGAGAGAGTTCAGAATGTACCCCATTGGCAATTATTTCCGACATTCCACATATCATGTTTGATTCGAATGAGCATAATATAACAGAAATTGCAATCGATCCGCAAGAGGATTTGTATCGGCCGTTATTGAAGGAATTGTTGTAATTATTTTATTTTCGGAGAGAAGGATCTAAATTATCGCGTAGGTAATCTCCTAAAAAATTTAGGGAAAATAAAGTTAGGGAAAAAAATATACATGGAAATATTAATAACCAAGGATAGTCTTCCATAGATCGTGCACCATCCAAAATTAAAGCCCCCCATGAGCTTAGAGGTGGTTGTACACCCAACCCTAAAAAACTAATAAATGCTTCTTCCAATATAATATTAGGTATGAGAAGTGTTCCGTAAACGAGAATTAGGCTTATTAAATTGGGGAAAATATGTTTTAGCCAAATTTTTAATGATTTTTGTCCCATACTAATTGAGCATTGTACAAACGTACTAGTTTTAAGAGCAATTACTTGATTGCGTATGATTCTTGCTATCGTTAGCCAACGAACACATCCCAAGGTTAGAACAAGAATAAAAATGTTGCGTCCAGCTAGTGCCATAACAAGGATAATGAGCAATGTGAAGGGTAGGGGATATAAAATATCAATAATACGCATTAATAAACGATCCGTATTTCCACCAACATATCCAGCAATACTTCCGATAATAACACCAATAGCGATAGCAATTAAACTAGCAATAGTACCGATATAAATAGAGATACGACCCCCATAAAGCAAACGAGCTAGCAAATCTCGACCTAGTAAATCGGTTCCAAACCAATGTAAGCTATTTGGTTTTTGTGCTCCTATAAGTAAATTTTGTGAATGATAATCTTGTGGATAAAAAAAAGGACCTATAAAACAAAGTAAAAATATAGCGATTAATACACCAATATAAAACAAAGCCCATGGATTTTGTTTTAATTTTTTTAAAGATAGATATGACGAAGTTATCATTGCAAATGTTGTTTAGGATTGCAAAAAGAAACTACAATATCAACTAAAAAATTTAATAGCACAATAAGTAGGGCGAAATATAATACCGTACCAAGTAATAATGCTGTATCTCTTTGGTTCACTGCGGAAATAAATAAAGAACCTGCTCCTGGGATTTGGAATAACGATTCTATGACGAGAGATCCACTCATAATGGCTGCTGTTGTAGGGCCAAGGTAAGTAAGTACGGGGCTTAAAGCATTTTTTAGAACATGAAATAAAAAAATTCGAATAGGGCTTAATCCTTTAGCTAAAGCAGTACGGATAAAAGGTTGTTGAAAAACATCTAAGCAGCTTGTTCGAATTAAACGTGCAATATACCCAGCATACATGCACGAAAGCGTAAGCGTTGGTAAAATACGATCACTCCAAGAATTCCATCCAACAGCTTTGTACCAATCTAACTTTAATGCAAATATTAAAATAATAATAGGACCTAATACAAATGTTGGAAGGCTAATACCAAATAAACAACAACTCATAAGAAGCTTATCTAACCAGCGATTATGATAAATTGCAGCAATTATTCCACAAGTTCCTCCTAATATAAGTGCTGCTAAAATAGCTAACGTTCCTAATTCAAAGCTTACTGGAATTCGTTCTTTTAAAAGCTGGTTTACAGTATAACCTGGATACCTTAAAGAAGGACCTAAATCTCCATGCATCAAATGTTTAATGTATTGCCAATATTGTTTGTACAAAGGTTGATCGTAGCCGTAATATTTAGATACCTTTTGTAAAGTCGTTGGGGGTAAATTGCATTCCTGATCAAAGGGACCTCCAGGCACATAACGTATCATAAAAAATGTGATTGTTAATAGGCACATTAATACGATTACCGAGTCAACAAAGCGTTTTATAAAAACTCCAAACATTTATTTTAAGTAGTTCACGATTTCTGATAAATTTATAAGCTCTGTTGTGTCATTAAAAATATCTTTTATTTGAACTTTGCCTTGAATAAATTCGTTATGTGTAAAAATAAGGATAAATTTAGGATTTTCTGAAAAAGCCTTTTTTAACTGTTTAGATAAAGATTTGGTATCTCCTAAATTATATTTTACAGAAATATTTTGCGTACGCAGTTTTTGAGTAATCGTAAGAGCAATTTGCTTTTCACTTTCTTCAAAAACAACGAAACAATTAAGTCGGTTGTCAATTTTGGGTAAACAATTATTTTTTTTAAGCAAGTCTGTTAAGGTTACATCGCCTGCAGCAAAACCAACAGCTGGTATTGTGTGTCCTGTTAATTTTTCGAACAATTGGTCATAACGACCTCCTCCAGCAAGAGCTCTACCTTGATTACCGATTTCGAAAACTTCAAAAACAAAACCTGTATAATAAGCTAATCCTCGAACTATACTTAAATCCAATTTTACAAAATCTTTACATCCCAAATAATTCAATTCTTCAAACAGCTTTGAAATATCATTGAGACGTTCTTGCAAAGTGGATTTTAGGTTTGTAGGAAGGGTATTTTTTTCAAAACAAGCACTAACTGCATTTAGATTGGAAGAATGACGTAAAATTTCTGTTTCCTGAAAAAAAGTTTTCGCATTTATAGTTTCAGGGAGTATTTCTCTTAAATCTTTTTCAATTTCTGCGTGAGAACGACGTTCCCATTTGTCAAATAATGCTAACATTTTTATTTTTAAGTTTTCATCGTTTATACCAAAAACTTGAAGCCATAATGTCCATAATTGACGATCACTAAGGCGAATATAAAACTGTTCTCGACTTAATCCAAATGATTGGAAACTTTGAATTGCTAAAGCAATTAGCTCTGCTTCTGCAGTATAAGATGCTTCCCCAATAATATCTACATTGAATTGATAAAAGGAACGCAAACGACCTTTTTGTGGGCGTTCATATCGAAAGTTTTCTGTTATATTAAACCATTTTGTAGGTTTTTTTAAAGTAGCTAGTTTGCTCCCTAAAATTCGAACAAGAGACGGTGTCATCTCGGGACGAAGTGCTATTTTTCTACCACCTTTATCTTCAAATGCAAATAATTGTTCAGCAATTTCTTCCCCAGATTTTTTAGTAAATAACTCTAGTGATTCCAAAATAGGACCATCAAATTCTTCAAACCCGAAGTTGTGAGCTGTTTTACGCCAATTTTTAAATATGCTATTTCGAATAGCACAATCTTGTGGTTGAAAATCTCTAAATCCAGGTAAAATTTCAAACATGGCTTTATGATGTATTTTTATTGAATTTTTTGCAAGAATATTTTTAAATGGAGGTAGATTATACCTAGAAATGCAATCACATTTAATTTAAAGAATTTAGGTAGTTTTTACAAAAAAATGTTTTACACTAAAATTTTTTATGTTATCATTATGAACAATAATATTATAAAATGAATTCTAGAATTGTTACATTGGTAAAAAATTTTAATAAAAAATTGTTATTAGGAAGTTCTTGTTTATTGCTTCAAGGATGTGCGACATGGTTTCAATCTACTTCAGAAAAAGGAACGACTACCCCAGCAAGTACAGTGATTAATAAACAAGAAGATAATGCACAAGAAGATACATTGAAAATACCTGCAGATGTAAAATTACTACAGGATGATTCCGTAGAAACAACAAAAATAGGGGAGCAACAACTGCGTGCATTACCCCGTCGTCCTGAAAAAATAGATGAAATTGAAGTAGATGTAGAGGAAGCAGTTCCAGATATAGAAGTTACAAAAGAAACGATAATGTATACAGTACAACGAGGAGATACTTTATCTCTTATCGCTAAAAAATTTCATGTTAATGTCAATCAATTGGTGAATGAAAATCATCTAATTAATAAAAATAAGTTATTTATCGGACAAGTTTTAGCAATTCCGTCAGTTGGTGTAGATGTTAATGAAAATTA
>CAKUXH010000049.1 GCA_934700265.1 uncultured Opitutales bacterium | reverse complement strand
CTGCATCAATGCCTAGTGACCGTTTACCACTTTCATTGAACATTAATAAGCCTTCTAAACGTATTATGGGGGTTGAAGTGGTATCAGGCTCTATTTTTAATCTTATTGTTTTGATAGGGTTGTGTATGGGAGTTGGTGTCTGTGGAGGATATTTTTTAAAGCTCCAAAAATCCCAAAAGGAAGACAAATAACTGTATGGAAGATATTTTAGAAAAAGTTCAAACGCTGGAGTTGTTAAATGATGTTAGCAACGTTCATGGAACTTTTTTAAAAAAATATATTCCCGAATTGGTTAAATATTTACCGAAGATATCTAATCCTTATTTGATCCATAATATTCAGGTTTTTTTAAATAAAAAACTAAAATTGCTTACTGTTGAAGTTAAGTACTATACGCATCCTTATCTTTTCCTTTTAATGATAGACCCTTCAGTACTGCTTTGGTTAAAAAAGCTATTAGGGGCACTTTTTTGTTTAAAAGAAATTAAGAAGGTTATTGATAAGCAAAAGAAAAAGGAATTATTGGCATTCTTAGGGGAAGAAGTTTATTTTTTTGTAATAAAACAAGGAGATTTATATGTTCCTTTTATAGAAAAAATAAATGGGATGCTTGAACCAGAGTTTTCAGTAAATTCGATAGAAACAATAGGGCAGTTTCTTTTAGAATATCTTTGGTGTAGACAACCAGAGTGCTTGGTGCAAAGGTTTGTGTTAAGGTTTGATGCTGGATTATCGTGGAATTTTCGACATGTTGTGGATAGCGATCTTCAAAATCAGTTATTAGTTTTATGTAAGCGCTTATTGAAGCAGAGGGAGAAAATAGGCTTATGTTAGTTTTACGTGGTTCTACAAAAAACGATTCCATTTTACCTGTCATTCGACGGGAAGAGTACTCTCTGTTGAAGGATGCAGAAAAAATCATATCAGAAGCGAAAGAGAAGCGTCAACGTTTGCTTGCACAAGCAGATGTTCAAATTGATTTAATGAAGAATGCAGCGCAGGAAGAAATTGCTGAAATGCATAAAAAAGCTGAACAAGAAATTGCACAACAATGTGAGCAGAAGCAGGTTGAGATGCTTTTTAATATGCTATCAAATGGAATAAAATATTTCTCGAAACTTGAAGATGTTTTTGTGCAAACTTTGCGTGCATTGTTTTTAAAAATTTGGGGAGAATATCCGGCGGA
Source organism: uncultured Opitutales bacterium (assembly GCA_934700265.1). Lineage (GTDB taxonomy): Bacteria > Verrucomicrobiota > Verrucomicrobiia > Opitutales > UBA9783 > UBA1183. The sequence goes on along the minus strand of CAKUXH010000049.1, from coordinate 6,351 downwards.
AGATAGAATGTTAAAAATTGTTAAGACAACAATTAAATCGTTGCCCGATGGGAAGTTTTTGCAAATATCCGTTAATCAAGAGCAAATAGGATTATTGAAGCAAAAAATAAAAGAACTAAAAGACTGTTTACCAGCTTTAGAACGGATTGAAATTGTCGCAAGCAAAACATTAGAGGTAGACGAGTGTATTTTAGAAACAGAAACTGGAATTTTAGAAGTTGGGTTAAATGTGCAACTTGAGGTTTTGATTAAAGCGATAAATTCAATGTTACACTAGACGATGGACAATCAGGCGAAAAATCATTTTTTTGATCGTATTATACAGGCAACAACTTCGGTGGTTTCTAAAGGAAAAGTTTTGCAAGTAACAGGTAATATGATCAAAGCATTTGTTCCGGGAGTAAAAGTGGGAGAATTATGTACGTTGTTTAATCCGGAAGATAGAAGTGAGTCTTATGCTGAGGTTGTAGGTTTTGAACAGTCTGCTGCCTTACTTACACCATTAGGGCCTGTTGCAGGGATATCTTCTTCTACACAAGTTGTTCCTTCTGGGAAAACGTTGGAAGTCCCTGTAGGACCAGGCCTTTTAGGTCGAGTTTTAGATGGGTTAGGTCATGTGAGTGATGAAGCTACGAAAGGACCTTTTGTGCCTGAATCCTACTATCCTGTTTTTGCGGATCCGCCTCCTCCAATGACACGAAAACCGATAGATAAACCAATGTCTTTAGGTGTTCGGGCTTTAGATGGGTTATTGACATGTGGAGAAGGTCAGCGTTTAGGGATTTTTGCGGCAGCTGGAGGTGGGAAAAGTACACTTCTAGCGCAAATCATTCGTAATACAGAAGCTGAGGTTACCGTTTTAGCCCTCATTGGTGAACGTGGGCGTGAAGTAAGAGAGTTTGTTGAAAAAGATTTAGGTGAAGAAGGACTTAAACATTCTGTTTTGGTGATTGCTACTTCAGATCGCCCTTCTACGGAACGATTAAAAGCTGCGTATGTGGCAACAAGTGTTGCAGAATATTTTCGAGATCAAGGAAAGAAGGTTCTCCTTTTGATGGATTCTGTAACGCGTTTTGGTCGTGCACAACGTGAAATTGGTCTTGCTGCAGGAGAACCACCAACTCGTCGAGGTTTTCCTCCATCGGTATTTTCAGAATTACCTAAATTAATGGAACGTGCTGGGCAATCTGAAAAAGGATCGATTACAGCTTTGTATACAGTTTTAGTTGAAGGGGATGATATGACAGAACCGATTGCAGACGAAACGCGTTCAATTTTAGATGGACATATTATTTTGTCACGTAAGTTAGCAAGTGCAAATCATTACCCTGCAATAGATATCTTAGCAAGTATCAGTCGTGTTATGAATGCGATTGTTAGCAAAGAGCATTTGGACGCAGCAGGAAAATTTCGCAAAATGTTAGCTAAATATCAAGAGGTTGAAATGCTTATTCGTATCGGCGAATATAAAAAAGGAAATGATGCTGAAGTTGATGAAGCGATTGATAAGATGCCAAAATTGAATGCATTTTTACAGCAGGGACTTTTAGAGAAATCAGGTTTTGACGAAACCGTTCAACGAATGATAAATGAAGTGAATGCTTAGCGATGAAATATGAGCTACAGGATTTGCTTAGAATTCGAAATCTTCGTAAGGATAGAGCTGAAGAAGCACTTACAAAGGCAAAACAAGCATTGGTAGCAGCTGAAAAATTTTTACAGGATCAAAAAGATAAAGAGGAAGATTTTATTTTAAAGAAGCCAGGTTTTATAGAAAATATTTATGATAAGATGTTTCAAAAGGTTCAATTTAAACGAAATTATATCGATTTAATTGATTTAAAAATAGATAAATTAGACCAACATCAAATCAAGCTTGCAAATGAGGTTGAAAAAGCTCAAAATAAATACGAGGAAGCTTCTAAAGCTGTTGTTGATTGTCTGGAAGCATTGAAAAACGCACGAATCAACTTGAGCAAGATAGAAGAGCATAAAAAAATATGGACAGAAGAGATGAAAACATTGGAAGAACTTTCTCAAGATAAGGAACTCGAAGACTTTAAAACGAAAGATAAAAATGGACATTAAGACACTTGCAATAGATACAGATAAAGAAATAGGAAAAAATGCTCCTTCGGGGTTATCTGAAGAGAATAAATTAATCTCCGAAGATATTTGTACAAAAGGATTTTTATTAGAAGAATCTGATGTTTTATTATTTCAGAAAGAACTAAATTCAAATAAGTCCGATGAAGCTATTTTTCCTAATTTAAAAGAAAAAGCTATTAATTCTAGTCATTCTTTAGATGATATGCAAAAGATTTTGTCGAAGAATGTTTTTGTTGAGAAAAAACATATATGTAAAAACGATACGATTGATGCGATAGAAAAAAATAATTTGTGCGATTATATTGAGGATAAAAATGTTTTACAGACTTTGGTAAATGAGAAAATTTCTCCAGAAATTTATTCGAAAAATTTAGAACACACTTCTGTTAAAACTTCGAAAGGTAGAGTGATTGAGGCTGAAGGTAAAGAAAATAATTTTTATGTTACTAGATCTATACCTTCAGAAGTACCTGTAAATGAAAACATTGCAGCGTCTGTAAAAATACCTTTAGTTCATTCTATGGGAAATACTGTAAATCGTACGCATTCTGAAATTATTTTGCAGCAAATCAAAGATCAGATTATTGATCGGATATTGGTATCTGCAAATGAATTAGATCAAAATAAAACTGTGAGAGTTGTGTTAAGCCCAACTTTATTGGAAAGTACGTATGTTGATTTTCAGAAAGTTGGTCAAGCGTTATCAATACAATTTGAAACAATGGGAGTTAATAGCCTTCAGTTTTTAAAAACAAACCAGGTAGATCTTCAATTATATTTGCAAGAAAATTTAAAGCAATTTCGTGAAGTTTCTGTGCAAGTAAAGGGTTCCTCAGGAAATTTGGAGCAGCCAAACGATGGTCGCTCTCGTAATCGTTACGAATATGAAAATTTAGATGATGAAGAGCAATAATGGACTTATTTAAACCCAATATTTTTGTCTCTGAAATGGAAGCACGATTGAATCGTGTTTGGCAAGGTTCACTAAGCTTGCGCTATAAAGATGAAGATTGTTCATTAAGTGTGTCTGGTAAGACGACATTCCTTTCAGGAGTAGAATTGGTTTATGATTGGGCTGGGGAAGAAATTCATCTATTTTTCTTGGGGCAAAATGTATGTGAATTTTTAGATCCAGAGTTGAAAGGATTAGATTTAGCGGACTTACCAGAAGATGTTCGGTTGCTTATTTTGCCAGCATTTCAAAATGTTATAAAGGATTTGTTTGATGGTTGGGAAATATTGGTCCCTAAATCGTTTGCTTTTTTCGCTAATTCAAAACAGTTGAGTTTAGGTTTTATCTTAAGAAATACTGAAAAAACCTTGTGTCAAATGGGAATAGAAGGCGATAAACCATCGGAGAAATTTTTTAATAACCTTGTTCGGAAAAATAAATCATTACCTTTGTGGAAAACAAACAAGGTGAGTTTTCCTTTTAGGAAAGAAGAAGGGAATTTATCTTTAAGTCCTGAAGTGTATAAAACTTTGCGTTGTGGAGATGTTCTTTTAAATCAGCACCCATACTTACGTTTTCACTATGGGCATGTAAATTTTTTGGCGGAGAAAAATGGTAATATTGTTACAGTAAAAGGAGAAATTATGGAAGAAAAAGATGATTTGCCAGCTGGTATTATTCCAGACGAAGTTGAGCCTGCGCAAGAGCAGTCTGAGGGAGAAGAAGTAGCAGAATCTGCGGTTGATGTTAATAAGGGTGCGACAGATGAAAAATGTGTTTCTTTGGAACAATTGCCAGTGTTGATTACATTTGATACAGGAAGTCAAAATTTGACGTTAGAACAAGTGAAACAGCTGCATGAAGGTTACATATTTGAATTAGATAAGAAAACAGATGATTTGGTAAATATTTTAGCGAATGGTCAATGCATTGGTCAAGGTGAATGGGTTCAAGTTGAGGATCATTTGGGGGTTCGTATTACGCATTTAAGATAATAATTATGGGGGCTACAACGTCTTTTATTTATGATCCAATGGGAATTATTATATTCCTTGTAGGATTGTCTTTTATGCCATTTATGGCCATGTTGGTGACATCTTATACCAAGCTTGTTGTTGTTATGAATTTGTTGCGTCAAGCAATGGGGTTGCAACAAGTTCCTCCAAATATGGTTATCAATGGGATTGCTATTATATTAACGCTTTATATTATGGCGCCAACTTTGCAGGAAACAGTTCACCGGATCGTTGAATCTAATGAGGTTTTAAATTTACGTAAAACCAAAGATTTATCATTTGAGTTGCCGCAAAAAATGAAACCATATGCAAATTCTGAATCAAATGACATTTTGTGGATGACTTCTATAATGAATGTGAATGAACGTGATAAAGTAGCCGAATTAAAAGGAATTTTAGGCTATACAAAGCAGCCGATTATTGATTTTTTAATGAAACATTCTACGCCAAAACATCGTGCTTTTTTTACACATATTGCAAAACGTCTTTGGCCTAAAGCTTATTTGAAAGATTTGAAAGATACTGATTTAATAATTTGTGTTCCAGCTTTCGTTTTAAGTGAATTAACTGCTGCGTTTGAGATAGGTTTTCTTATTTATTTACCTTTCATTGCTATTGATTTGGTTATTTCCAATATATTGTTAGCAATGGGTATGATGATGGTATCCCCTATGACAATTTCACTTCCATTTAAACTAATGCTGTTTGTATTGGTAAGTGGTTGGGATAAATTGGTAGAAGCACTCGCTTTAACCTACCGGTAATGAATTAGAATGTTAAAGTTTGGCTGCCCGACAAGGATTCGAACCTCGACAAAAAGAGCCAGAATCTTTTGTGCTACCATTACACTATCGGGCAACTTATTAAAAGAGTGTACTTGAATTGGTGGATAGTCAAGTAGAAATTATTTTTTTAGGCTTTTCCATCGGGATATTGAAAATTATTGCCAAAAGTTTTGTCAATGAAATGGTTATAAAAATTTTACATATTTTTACTAAATGTATTTGTAATTTTGTCGATATAATAAAGTAGTATGAAAAAAATAAATTCAATGTTGTTAGGCTGTTTAACGTTAGTTTGTTATGTAAATGGAGCGAAGGTAGATGATACCCATTCTTGGGGAAGGCTCAATTATACTACATTTTCTCATTTTGATGTTGTCTTTGATCAATTTGATTTGAAACGAACTAAGAAAGCTATTTCAATAAAAGGTGGCTTACGTATTCCTACAGGAGTTACGCATGTTTATTTAGATTTAACAGGCTCTTTAAAGTTTGTTGAATTTCCTGAAACTATAAAATATATTAATAAGAATATTTTTAGTAATTGTGATGTAAAAACAATTTTATTAAAGAATAAAACGGTAGAAAGCCTGTTTAAAAATGGTTATGGAGAAAATAGAGAAGAGAGTATTCGTAACTATTTTTCCCTAAAAGATACCTGTGAAATTGTTGTTGCTGAAGCTTTACCAAACCAAGAGCAGATAAAAAATATTAACGTAAGTTCTAAAGAATCAGGAAAAACTTTTTTAGATGAAATTCGTGTTTTTGATAAAAAGAATTTAAAATCTGTAAAAGATGAAGAGAATGTTTCTCAGAAAAAAGATAATGAGCCTATTAAAAATCATACCCTTGGTAAAGGTTTAAGTATTGAGGATAATAACAAGCTAGATACAAAGAATAGTAATGCGTTGTTTAATGATCTTCGTAATTTTGATTCAAAAAAATTAAGGCACGTAAAAGATGAAGAAAATGCGGCTAAGAAGAGAGATAATATGTCTTTAGACGAGAATCGTTCGAATGAGAATTCCTTGGAAAATGAACTGCGTAAAGTCTTGGAAAAACGTAGGATGGATATGGAACCCGATGAAGATGAGGACGATTCTGAGGAAGATGATTGGGGTGAGTAGTTTGTAAAATAAGACCTCCTATAGGAAAGTTCAGAAGGCTTTTAGAAAATAATTAACTATTTGCTAAATTGGGTAACACTAATTAGAAAAATGAAGAAATTTTGAATTATTTATTGCATTAAAAAATTCAATATAGTATAATAAACTTGTATGAATGAATCAGCTATCATTATTACTGGGGTGCATTTAGCACTGACGGATGCAATCAAAAATGTTGTAAATGACAAGATGTCTAAATTGTTTAAACATGAACCGTCGATCATGCGAATACGTGTAGATTTGGCGCAAGATGTTTGCAAGAAGGATCAAGGTGAATTTATGGCAAAAGGTTGCATTGAAATTCAAGGTCCTGCGCTGGTTGTAGC
>CAKUXH010000048.1 GCA_934700265.1 uncultured Opitutales bacterium | reverse complement strand
CATCTGAATATGCGGTTACCTTGAAAAAGTCTACTAAAAATTATTCGATGTTGGGCTTCTTAAAATTTGATTTAGAGGGAAAACAATCTTGTGTTTCTTCTACTTACTATGTAGGACCAAAGGACTATATATTACTTGATAAAATGGGGCAAGGACAAGATCAATTGATGCAGTTCGGATGGTTTGGAGCTGTTAGTAAAATTTTATTAATGTCCATGCGTGGAATTAATATGTTTATTTCTAATTGGGGTTGGACCATTATCGTTTTAACTATTATCATTAAACTGTTAATGTGGCCAATTACACAAGCTCAATTGCGTTCTTCTAAAAAGATGTCGAGCATTCAAAAACCGTTGCAGCAAATTCGTGAAAAATTCAAAAACAATCCTCAAAAACTTCAGATTGAAACTATGAAACTATTTAAAGAAAATCGTGTAAATCCAGCAGCAGGGTGTTTGCCGGTATTTATCCAGATTCCTATTTTTATTGGTTTGTATTATATGTTACGTACATCATCGGAAATTAGATTTCAATCGTTCTTATGGGTTAAGGATTTATCTATTCCGGATACCGTAGCAATGATTGGATCTTTCCCGATAAACATTTTACCTCTTATTATGGGCATAACAATGTTTATTCAAATGAAGGTAACCCCAACGCCTTCAATGGATGGCATGCAGCAGAAAATTATCATGTGGATGCCATTTATATTCTTGATATTCTGCTACAATTTTCCAGCTGCCCTCGTTCTCTATTGGACAGTACAAAATATGTTTACGATTTTTCAGCAATGGTTGACTAATCGTCATACAAAAATAGTGCAACCGGTAACTTTTAATAATTAATTTAATTATGTCAGGACATAGTAAATGGTCTACAATTAAACGACATAAGGCTGTCGTTGATGCTAAACGTGGAAAGATGTTTAGTATTATTGGTAAAGAAATTACGTTAGCGGTTAAGTCGGGAGGTAAAAATCCAGACTTTAATCCACAGCTACGTACCTTATTGGGTAAGGCAAAATCCGCTAATATGCCTAATGATAACATTCAGAAAGCCATTCAAAAAGGAACTGGAGAAATCCCAGGTCAGCAGATTGAAGAGCTTATTTATGAAGGTTATGGTCCTGGTGGTGTCGGATTTATTGTTGAAGTAACTACGGACAATAAGAATCGTGCTGTTTCGGACGTTCGTAATGCTTTCTCAAAGTGCGGTGGTAATTTAGCTAACTCAGGTGCTTTAGCTTTTACATTTCAACGTAAAGGTCAGTTTTTAGTTGCTAAAGATAAGATCGATGAAGATAAACTGATTGAGCTAGCTTTAGAAGCAGGAGCAGAAGATGTTGTTACGGAAGAAGATCATTACGAAGTTACTTGTGGAGCAACAGATTTTTATAATGTTTCGAAGGCCTTTGAGGATGCTAAATTAGAGATCGAATCTGGTGATTTAGTTTATTTGCCTATAACAACAGTTCCTATTAATGACACAGAGTTAGGCGCTAAATTGTTAAAATTAGTTGAACGTTTGGATGACTTAGAAGATGTAAAGGAAGTTTATACAAATTATGAGTTGGATCCATCGCTCAATTTGGAAGAATAATGGAAGTTTTGTCTGAGACGCTTGATTGGTTTTGTGTCTGGAAACCGGCGATGGTTGCGGTAAAAACGCTGGCTGAAGAACTAAAAAAAGAGCGTCCTGGAGAAAAATTTTCGCCGGTCTATGACCTTGATGATGAAATTGAGGGACCGGTTTTGTTTGCTAAATCATTGGAATCTCGTGCTTCTTTAAAGAATGCATATGGTTCTAATGATTTTTTGTTTACGTTTTATGCTTGGGGAAAATGTTATAAGAAACTACCAGAAACATGGACTTGTGATTTATCAATTGCTTGGGATGAACAAAAAAAACGGTCTTATCCTTCCAAAGATGGCAAAAAAACAAGCACACAGTTCTCCGTTTTAAATGAATTTGGTTGTTATGTATTTCTGAAATGTGAAACGCACTACTTGCGCAAACAACAACTACAAACACACGCACACTTTTCTGGTTTTGATATTTTGGGCGATACGCTATGGACGCCAGAAGCAAAACTTGTTTATTTAAGAGATTTGAAAAAATCCGTTAAAAATGCATCCGATAAAGCAATATTATCTGGCTTGCATCTCTACCTATCATCTGTAACTTTTACTAAAAATGGATGCCCGATACAATTACAAATTGATGCGCCCAAATATTGGGATGTTCTGCAAAAAACGCTAGAGCGGCATCTGTCTTAAAGTTTTAAGCTTTCCGATTCAAATCGATTTCGAGCGGTTGTGTAGGAAGTTTTCTGACCAAAATATCAGGTAACAATTCGGATAAGCCAATAGGATAGATGGTTTCTTTAGAATTTTTTATATCTTCCAGAGAAAACCACCGTATGTTTTTCAAATGATCTTTTTCCCAATTGTCTAATTGTGAAAAGTTTAAATCATCAGATTTTGTAAATGCCACCCAAAAGGTTTGTCTGATAGATAAAGGTTCGCCATTCTTTAATAAATTTACTGTACCTTGCCAAACCTGTGGCCCTAATTCAAGTTCTTGTTGTGTTAAGCCAGTTTCTTCCTTTAGTTCACGATATATGGCTTTGTGTTCAGCTTCATTAGGTTCGATTTTTCCGCCCGGTAAAAACCAAAAACGACCGCGATAGCTACCATCGGCAGATCTTAATTTAGGATCATTTGCTGAAATAAGCGCAATTTGATTTTTAGAATTGATTAATAAAATACGAACAGAGTTTTGCATATAAGTTTCCTTTTTCAAATTTTATCGATTGATGGAATCCACAGCTTAAAAATTTCTTTAAAGATGGTACAACAATTTAAATAATTAAAATGAATTCATCTTTTCAGAAAATGGAGCCGGCTGTCAGAGTTGAACTGACGACCGTCCGCTTACAAGGCGGGTGCTCTACCACTGAGCTAAGCCGGCTTTGGTACCCGACCAGGGACTCGAACCCTGAACCAATTGATTAAGAGTCAACTGCTCTACCGATTGAGCTAGTCGGGCTTTCAACAACATATTTAAGTGTGAAGGTTTTTTATTAAAATGCAAGTGTTTATATGAAAAATCTTTAATTAAATTTTTGAGGATGGTTTAAAAATGGTATTTTAGATTGTGAAATAAAAATAAAAAATATGAATAAAATAAAAAGGAATAGGTAGGATGGAAACGATAAATTGCAAAAAATTCCAGGTAATTTTTCAATCCATTCGACAGATTTTATTAACAACGTGAGGCAAGATGATGCGATAGAAATAATTAATGTGTGTAAAATGGGTAAACATAGACTTGCCCAGGCAATTACACCAAGAATAACGATTAAACTTGCTAGAGGAATTAGAAATAAATTTGCAATGAAAACCCAGGGACTAAAAATCCCCCAATAATAAACAGAAAATAAACAGCTCATTAAACTTGCAAAAAAAGATATTAAGCAATTATCTCGCCAAGAATTTGGGTTATAATTTGCATGTTTTAATACGGCAGTTATAGGAATCCCTACGCATAATATACATGCAACAACGCCATAAGAAAGCTGAAATCCAACATCCCAAAGTTCAAAAGGATTTAATAATAGTGTTATTCCAACGGTATTAAATAGAGCTCCTTTTATGTCGGCAGGACGTGAGCATAATTGAGCTGATAATATAAATAGAACCATTAGAGTTGCACGTAAGGTTGATGGACTAAAACCTACAATGGTTGCGTAAAAACAGACACCTATTCCTGTAAAAATAAGCCTTAAAATTTTAGGTAAGCATAGAAGTTTGCATAAAAAGAATATAAATGTGCTAACAACACCTACGTGCAAACCACTAACTGCGAATAAATGCATTGTCCCAGTATAAAAGAAATGTTGTATTTGTTCCTTAGAAAGATCTTCTTTTTTACCCATTAAAATGGCCCGAAAAATATTAGATTGAAGATTATTTTTGGTGGTTAAAGCTTTATAGAAATAGATTCGACAACGTTGAAGAAATGTGAGCTGTTTTTGTGGGAGTGCTTTCAAGTAAACTTGTGTAGTATGATATTTAATATTACGTGACCAAAGGTAAAATGAAAAATTTTGTGAAGTGAAGAAAGGATTTTTTAAGGGGGTTATACGACCAGAAAAATAATAGGTTGTATTTAGATCAAGCTTTGGGTAGGGAGTTGAGGCAACTGTATGAATATAAATGGGATAGCTTTTCTTGCCTGAAACTAGTGTGCCAATACCTCCAATCCTTCCAATATTTGTTCGAAAGATTTTTTTAAAATAAAACCTTCCTTTTAACCAAGAGCTTTGTTGGGGAATATCAAGCTTATTAAACAGGTTTATGAGACAAATAAAACTAAACCCTAGACCATATATGAAATGTTGTGAACAGAGTTTTATTTTACATATTTTTACAAATACAATGATGGATGAAATGTAACCTAGAAAAATGTACCAACTGGCATGGCTTATAACACAATGAGCTCCGATAAGTGTAAATATGCATATAATGCTAAAATATCCTAAAGGATAATTTTTCACTATGATAAAGATGGTTGAGTTATTTCAAGCAGGCAAGCTTTGTGTTGAAAAATTGAATCCAAAGAATTTATCAATTGCAATTGTCCTTGAGTAACACTTACTTTTACATTAGCGTCTCCGTGCTTATTTTTTAAAGTACCAAAGTACATACCATCTTTTATTGGTAATTCATTGTGATGAATAAAATGCTTAAAATTGCTTATATAACCAATATAATGGTAATTTATCCCTAACATATTATTGGCTTCTGAAATATTACCTTGTTGTAAACAATTTCGTATGCGTGTACTACAAATACGTTCGTGGGTATAGTGAAGATGTTTAAAGACATTTAATTTTATATTTCCGTTTGACTTACATAAATCTTGCAATGTATAAACATCACCACTCCTTTGGTGGCCAAAATGAAAATCTTCCCCAACATATAAACCAGTTAAATTCGGGAATAAACGCTTCAAATAGCTGAAAAAACGATCAGGAGAAGATTGAGACCAAGCTTCTGTAAATTTTTTTATAAATACATAATCACATCCAAACTTTTTTAGTAACCAATAGCGCTGTTGGATAGGATAAATAAGCTGAGGTGCATTGGGTAAACCAAGAACTTTTTTAGGATGAGGATGAAAGGTCAAAGCTCCAGATAAACCATTATTAGCTTTGGCTACCTGGATAGCACTATGGATTAAATAGCGATGTCCTCGGTGGACGCCGTCAAAAATACCAATAGCTAGGTGAAGTGGTTTCATTTATTGAGGTGAAGTTGGCTTAAAGGAATTATGTGTTCTTTCAGCAATTCTAGAGATCCATTTTCAAGCAATTTATTTAATTCTATGGTTTGTTCAATTGAGAAATCACCGCTTTTGATTCTTCGAAGTGCAGCAAGGTGTCCTCCACATCCAATTTTTTCGCCTAAATCATAGGCCAATGATCGGATATATGTTCCTTTTGAACAGCGTACATGAAAATGAACATGTGCATCTTCATATTGAGAGGCATCAAATTGGAAAATTGTGATGAAATTAGGTTTACGTTTTATATCCTTTCCTTTTCTAGCTAATTTATACAGAGGAACACCATCTAATTTTTTAGCAGAAAACATAGGAGCTTCTTGATATTGATCTCCTAAAAAAGAATGCATAGTTTTTTCTACGGTTTGCAAATTAATATTATCTGTAGGGTGTGTTTCAATGATATCTCCTTCCCGATCATAGGTTGATGTTTTTACACCTAGTTGGATAACCCCTGTGTATTCTTTTATACCACACATAAGTGCTTGTGAAAATTTAGTTGCTTTACCAAGTACCACAATAAGAAGTCCTGTAGCTAATGGGTCTAAGGTTCCTGCATGACCCAATTTTGCTATACCAAAATGACGTTTTAAGCGGCGAATAACATCAAAAGAAGAACATCCATAAGGCTTATCAATAAGTAAAATACCATCAAGTGCAATTGTTGTTTTAAATCGTTGTTTTAGGTTTTTTTCAGGCGAATAATGAATCCAGGTCATGAATAAGTTCCTTTAAATTAAATTTATCTTTTCCTATTTTAAAACCAGCAGCACATAAATGACCACCGCCTTCCCATTTCTTAGCAATGGAATTAACAGGAATCATAGGATCGGAAGAGCGTAGACTTCCTTTTATCATATTATCATTATCTTCAATAAAAACTGCAATTTTTACGTTTTTTAAAGTTAGTAATGAGTTAACAAAACCTTCTGTATCATTATGACAGGTTTGGGTGTTTTTATAATCACTTTCATGGAGAGTTGAAACTGCGATTTTTCCGTTACCATATAATATAACGTTATTTAAAAATATGCTCTGTAGTTTCAACTGTGATTGGGTTTTATTGTTAAATAGTTGCTGAATGATTTTGTAAGGTTGTACACCTGCTGATACTAGTTTTTCGGCGCATTCAAAAGTATGTTTAGTGACATTGCTATGAGAAAAATTACCAGAATCTGTTAACAAACCTAAATAGAGGGCTGTATTGATTTGCTCATCTTTAAATTTATAGCCGTTTTTTTCAAGTAATTGGGTTAAAATTTCACAGGTTGAGGAAGCACTTGAACAAATAAATGTGTACTGTGCCCATGTGGCTTCTTCTGGATGATGATCTATAACAGCAGTAAATATTTTGTTTTGAAGCTCATGAGCAATTCTTGATTTATTAACACAATCCAAAGCAATCCAAATAGCTTCTTCATTTTGATTTAATTCCGAAATTTTAATGCATGGCGTATGTTGTAAAAAATACTTAAATGTTTCTGAAATTTCTTCTGTTAACAAGGCAAAAGCTTTTTTACCGATGGCATTTAGATACAATGTTAATGCTATTTGACTTCCAATGGCATCTCCATCAGGACGTTCGTGGGCAACGATATAAATAGGAAAATTATTGCTTGTTTGTTTGAAAACATGAGAGAGAAAATCCATATATTAAGACAATAGTTTTTTTCAACTAACGACAATGTTTTATTTAGAAATTTTTGTTTTTAAATTTTCGATACATTCATTAACAACGATACTATTAGGAATAACGATTATGTTGCCCTCTTCGTTACATAACCGTGTAGAGCGAAGGCCAATTGATTTTACACAGCCTTGAGCTCGATCTCCAATGGAAATCCAATCACCTTCTTTGAATGGACGATCAAGAAGTATGGATAAAGTTGCCCAAAGGTTGGCAATGGTATTTTGTGCTGCAAAAGCGAAAGCTGCACCTCCAATTCCTAATGTTGTTAAAAATCCACTTAATGAATATCCAAGGTTGTTTGCAGCAACAATACTGCCTAGAATTGAGGAAATAAAAATAAGAATTTTATGCAAAAGATGATAGAAAGTATCCATATCTTTGATAAATTTCTTGAAACATAAAATAATACAAAAGCCTAAAGTTTCTCCTGCAATCAAACAGAAAATAAAACTCGTAATTGATTTAAAAATACGAGCTGTTTCTGATAAACAAAAGACTTTTGATAAAATCCAAAAAATAAAAAAAGCCCATAGAAGATAAATTTTTTGCTTTAAAGTGGAAAAGATTTTTTGTGTAAATACAACTTCCCAATCTAATTGTTTTAGATAATGATTTAAGCGTTTAATTCCCTTTATTACAACGAGATGTAATAGAGCAAAAATAATCCCGTAAATCAGAAATTTAGGATGTTGATGTGCCCAATTAAAAAATGATTGCATGGAAGTTAATTTTTCTTGAGGGTTTCTGGGGTAACTGCACCCCCCGAAATGATTAATTTTATTGCATCACCAACCGACATATCCAGCATAATTAGTTTATCTTCTGGAACCATGATTAAAAAACCCGACGTTGGGTTGGGCGTTGTTGGAACGAAAACATTACAAACCGTTTCTTGAGTTTTGTCTTGCGTTTCTC
>CAKUXH010000047.1 GCA_934700265.1 uncultured Opitutales bacterium | reverse complement strand
CATAAAACTTCTTCCACGCCTTTATGATGTAAGTCATGGGGAAATTTTATTTGGAGGTATTGACCTAAGGCAATGGCAATTAGAAGCATTAAGACAGCAAATGGCCATTGTTTCTCAGTCAACGGTTTTATTTAATGATACGTTTTTTAATAACCTTCACATTGGGAATTTAAATGCAACCCGAGAAGAAGTTATCGAAGCAGCTAAATTAGCCTATGCACACGATTTTATTATCGCTTCAGGAGGGTATGATGCACAAATTGGAGAGAATGGCCAGCGTTTCTCTGGAGGACAACGTCAACGGTTAGCCATTGCACGAGCTTTCCTCAAAAAAGCTTCTGTACTTATCCTTGATGAAGCCACCTCAGCTCTCGATTCTGAGAGCGAATTCTTTATTAAAAAAGCAATAGAAAACATTGCTGCTAACAAAACTATTATCGCAATTGCTCATCGTATCAGCACCATACAAAATGCAGATCAGATTCTTGTGTTTAATGAGGGACGTATCCATGCTCAAGGAAAACATAATGATTTACTGCAAACGTGTCCTTTATATAAACATCTTGTTGAAAAACAGCTTGTACAACAATGAATACTATAGAAGTTATTGCGCGTGGACTTTTAATCAAAGAAAACCACTTACTTGTTTGCCAAAAGGTAAATACTAATTATATTTTTTTGCCAGGAGGCCATATAGAATTTTATGAAACAGCTGAAAAAGCTTTACATCGTGAATGGAATGAAGAACTTGATTGTGATTGTGTCATACAAAAATATTTAACACATTTCGAAGAACGATTCGAAGTAGGTATAGAAAAACATCACGAATATACCTTCCTTTATCAAGTAGAGTGTGCATCACTTTCCATCGATAAGCTACTTCCACATCCTGAAGCACATCTATTTTTTAGTTGGCTACCATTAGATAAAAAACTTTCTCTACCTTTATATCCAGAAAGTACACTAAAATATATTTATGAAAATTTCAAAAAATAAAATAATAGTTGTAAAGCAACATTAAAATTTAACCATAACAATGGCGCTCTCGCCGGGACTCGAACCCGGATTTTCGGCTTCGGAGGCCAACGCTCTATCCAACTGAACTACGAGAGCACATGTCTATAAGAAAAAAACTAACGATCGCTGTCAATGTTAAGATAAAGAAAAAGATTGTAAAAAAGACGGGGCACTACTATGCGCCCCACTTTTAAACACTCTAAAACAAATGTGCTGATGACTAACCAATAAGTCGTAAAGCAGCCTGAGGTAATGCATTCGCTTGTGATAACATCGCAGAGTTAGCCTGTGATAAGATTTGCATCTTGGCAAACTGTGTGGACTCCGCAGCAATATCTGTATCCAAAATACGTCCATTTGCAGCCTCAAGATTTACCTTATTAATAGCTAACATATCTGCTGCATATTGCAATCGATTAGACAAAGCTCCATTAGTTGCACGACTAGTTGCTAATGTCTGAATAGCTGTTGTAATAACAGAAACTGCCAAACTAGCCAATGAACCTTTACTTATCTTACCAATCATAGAAGCTGCTGTAATTGTTTGAAGAGTTACAGATTTACTTCCATCTTCTACACATCCTACATTGGCAGTAGTTAATCCAAACAAATTAACTCCATTGAACTGTTCTGCTTTTAAATTCCCCAACTGAGTAAGCAATTGCTTGTATTCTGTGTTATAGTTCGCTTTATCACTAGCACTCTTGGTTACATCCAAGTGTAACATTTTTAATTCAGAAATACGATCAAAAATCGCTCCAATTGTTTGCATAGCACCATCTTGTGTTTGCAAATAAGAGATTGCATTATTTACGTTATTCTGAACAGCAGAATTACGACGAATAGCCGCTGACATTTTCATAGACACAGCCAATCCACCTGCATCATCTGCTGGAGCATTGATTCTTTTTCCAGAGGATAATCGTGCCAAACTCTGTTGTAATTGAGCGTGATTAATATTAAGCGTGCGTGCAGATGTAGACGCCGTTGTATTTGTATTTACACTAAGTGCCATAGTAATCTTCCTTGATACATTGCTACAACTCCCGGTTGCAATCGGACATAAATATTGAGTTCATGTTCCCCACAAGTCTTCGCCTTGTATTAATGTATGTCGGATATTTTTAAAAAATAATAACCCTTTTTTATAAAAATTTTAAAAAAATTAAAAATTTACAAAAAACACTTTAATAAAACGTAAGCTAAAGGAGCATTCAATAATAAGCTATCAATTAAATCTAAAATACCACCAATACCTGGTAAAACAGACCCTGAATCCTTTGTCTTTAATTGGCGTTTAATTAAAGATTCAAGCAAATCCGAAACAATGGAGCCCCATGACATGATGATGGTAAAAATTAAACTCTTTCCAAAAGTAAATGTTGACGGTAGATAACTAGAAAATAACAAATAAAAAAGCGTATTCCCAATAAAAGCATAGATCATACCTCCGGCAACACCTTCCCAAGTCTTTTTAGGACTTACAGTAGGAGCTAAATGATGTTTTCCCATCGAACACCCCACAAAAAAACCTCCTACGTCTGTCAATTTTGTAACCAATACAATCCATACAATAATCAAGAGTCCCGTCAAACACTCCCAATTTAACAATCCTAAAATCTTTAAAAAGAAATGAAGATTTATCGTTACATACCAAAAACCAAACAGTGAGGTTAAAAAAGAACGAGCTGTTTTCCCAACAAAAACACTCCAATTACAAATTAAAATTAATGCAAAAGCATATAATAAATCTGATGAAACAGGCCCTTGAATTTCAGCCAAATAAAATAATGGAATAAAAAATCCTGATAAAACTGTATCAAACAATAATTGACGTCTTTCAGACTGTATCAATTTTGAAAGCTCATATTGCGCTCCAATACAAAAACTTGCTATTAAAAAAACAACGCCAACTAATTTAAATGCCCATAAGACAAACAATATTCCACCCCAAACACCTAAAGAACTTAATAATCGTTGTTTTAACATAAATCAAATATTTCCAAAACGTCTTGTCCTATGCATAAAATCTTCTATTGCTTTATCCAATGCTTCATCAGTAAAATCAGGCCAATAAGTAGGTGTAAAATAAAATTCACTATAAGCTGCTTGTAATAATAAATAATTACTTAACCGTTGCTCTCCTGATGTTCTAACAATTAAATCTGGATCTGGCATTCCCGCTGTATCAAGATTTTGTGCAATATCATTCCAAGTAATATTCGAGTAATTCTTCAATTTAGAAAATGCACGTACAACTTCCTCACGAGCTCCATAATTTAAAGATATTGTTAATGTATGTTCATTAAAACAAGTTGTTTCGTCTTTTAAGACTTGAATAACTTCTTGCGCCACTTTCGGCAATGCACTAATATCTCCAATCGTATTAAAACGTATCTTATTTTCTATAAAAACTGCTCTTTTCTTTTTTAAATATGTCGTTAAAAGCTTAAAAATAAGATTAACTTCCGATACAGGACGCTTCCAATTTTCTGTCGAAAAAGCATACATTGTAATATAAGGAATATTCCAATATTCAAAAGCTCTTTTAGCAACAGAAAAGACTCTTTGCGCTCCTTCTTTATGGCCTTCTGTACGAGCTAAGCCACGCTGCTTAGCCCAACGACCATTACCGTCCATGATAAAAGCAATATGCTTAAGTGGTGCGTCCATTTTTACCGATTCAAATCAGAAATAAATTGTAATCCTAGATCTCTCAGTTGCTTTGGTTCAACCGCACCTGGGCTCATTGACATCAAATCTTGTCCTTTTTGAGTCTTTGGGAAGGCAATCACATCACGGATACTATGTGTGCCTGCCATTAAAGCAACCAAACGATCAAAGCCAAGTGCAATACCACCGTGAGGAGGGGCCCCAAAAGAAAATGCTTTCAACATGTATCCAAAACGACTCTCTACAACATCACTCGGAATTTTGATAATATCTTCAAAAATGTAACGCTGCAAATCCGCATTATGGATACGAATGCTTCCACCTCCAAGCTCTATTCCATTTAAAACTAAATCGTAGTGTTGACCACGGACATGATGAGGATCTGTCTTTAATAAAGGAATATCTTCCTTTACAGGCGATGTAAATGGATGATGGGTAGCAACAAATTTCTTTTGTTCTTCATCATAGGTTAATAATGGAAAATCAACAACCCATAAGAACTTATAATCTTGATTTGATAGGGTCAAAACACCACGTTTTTGCAGAATTTCTGCAATTTCTAAACGAACTTTTCCTAAAATTGTACAGGCTTTTTCCCAACGATCTGCCATAAAGAACAAGCAATCATTTTCTTTTAATTGTAATTGCTGAATAAGTGCCTGTTTTTCTTGTTCGGATAAAAATTTTGTTAATGGTGATTTCCACTCATCTGCTTTTATTTTAATGAAAGCTAAACCTTTTGCTCCCATATGTTTAGCGGTCTGCTCAAGTGAAGCTAATTCACCTGCTGTCATATCAGCAAAATTTTCTACCTTCAAAACTTTAATTGAATCGCCTTTTTCAGCTATATTAGCAAAAACTTTGAAATTAGATCCTCTAAAAATTTCTGTAACATCCTGAATTTCTATACCAAAACGCATATCCGGTTTATCAGAACCGAAACGATTCATAGCATCTTTGAATGGCATACGAAGAAGCGGTGTCTTTATTTCGACGCCTAAACAAGTCTTCCAAAGTTCCGAAATAAGCCCCTCAATCAACGCATAAATATCTTCTCGATCAACAAACGATAATTCCATATCGATTTGCGTAAATTCAGGTTGACGATCAGCACGTAAATCTTCATCACGAAAACATTTAGCTAAAGAAAAATAACGTTCCATACCAGCTACCATCAGCATTTGTTTATATTGCTGAGGTGATTGTGTTAATGCATAACATTGTCCTGGATTTAAACGGCTTGGAACTAAAAATTCACGTGCTCCTTCGGGTGTACTTTTAAATAACGAAGGTGTTTCTATTTCAAAAAAATCATGACGATCAAGATAATTACGAATAACATTAGCAGCACGATGTCGTAAGCGCAAACGTTCTTGATTTGGTTTACGACGCAAATCCAAATAACGATAACTTAAACGCAAATCTTCACTAACTTTTTCTGCCTTCTCATCCAAAGGAAATGGTAAAGTTTGACAAATGTTATGAATTACTAGCTCCTTTACATGAACTTCTATTTCACCTGTTGATAAATTCTTATTGACCGTTTCTGTAGGACGAAGTTCAACAAGTCCATGAATTTCAATAACGGATTCTGGTTTTAATTCATTAATTTCTTTGCTAAAATACTGAGGATCAAGAACAAGTTGCGTTATGCCCTCACGATCACGTAAATCAATAAAACAGAGGCCTCCATGGTCCCGTAAACTTTGCACCCAACCCATTAAAACAACTGCTTCCCCTTGGTCTGCTTTTGTCAAAGCATTGCAGTTATGCGTCCGTTTACTAAATTCTCTCATGTAAGCATGATAAAAACTTTTCTTTTCCTACGACAAGCTTGTTTTTGAGAAAAATTATTTCCATTATCATGATAAAAATAAGAAGACTTGGCACAAAACTTACTCAGAAAAATAATGTCATGTCATTAAAAATTTTACAAAAAATAAAAATATAAATTGGTGGCTTTTATGTGATAAATTGGTAGTAATTTCTGAAACACATCATTTAAAATACTTCATCGGTTTGTTCAATCCAATAGTTATAGAGCTTGCTGCATTTTTCAACAAGTACCATAAGCATACCTATTAAGGAGAGACAATAAGACTTTATTTTGGTTTTACTTATTTTTCTTTAGAGCTACCATCAAAATTTGAATATCAGATGGGTTTACTCCGCTGATACGGGAGGCTTGTCCAAGGGTTAAAGGACGTATGACCTCTAATTTCTGGCGGCTTTCATTGCGTAAACTATGGACTTGCGTATAATCAAAATCAGCTGAAATTTTTATAGCATCTAACCATTTTGTTTTTTCAACCTGCTTATTTTCACGTTCCAAATAACCCTTATAACGGACTCGATAAAAAACTTCTTCTTGTATGGCCGAATTTAAACTCAAAAACTCACTTGGCAATTTCGGGAGTAAATAAGTTTCTTCGCTCTGTTCACGCCGAATGGCATCTCCAAATGTTTGTCCTGGCTCGCACTTCATTCTTTCTAAATTTTGTACCCATTGATCCACAAAAGAACGTTTTTGTTCAATAGCCTGCAAACGCGATTCACTTAACGTATGTGCTTGCTTAATCTTATCATACAAACGTAACTCAGCACTTGCATGATTTAAAAGCAAGCGATTTTCAGCCCGTCCTGTGAACATACGATAAGGTTCTTGCGTTCCTTTAGTCGTTAAATCATCTATCAAAACACCTATATAACTTTCATTTCGAGACAAAATAACAGGCTCTTCTCCCAAAACCTTGGCTGCAGCATTAATTCCAGCTAAAACACCTTGCCCCGCGGCTTCTTCATAACCGGAAGTTCCATTAATCTGACCAGCCATAAACAATCCTTCTAAACGCTTACTTTCTAACGTTGCATAAAGATCCGTTGGATCCGAAAAAACATATTCAACCGCATAAGCAGGCCGTATTAATACAGCTTTTTCTAATCCTGGAATTGTTTTCATCATATCGAACTGAACGTCCAACGGCAAACTCGTTGACAAACCATTGATATACCACTCATCTGTACAAATACCTTCTGGTTCCAAAAATAAACGATGACGCTCTCTATCAGAAAAACGAACCACTTTATCTTCAATGCTTGGACAATAGCGCGGACCTTTTCCATGGATATTTCCAGAAAATAATGCTGAACGCTTCAAATTATCTAAAATAATTTTATGAGTATCTTCATTTGTATACGTCACCCAACAAGAACAAATTTTACTTCCAGGTTGCCATGTCATCGGATTTTTTAACGTAGGATTTGTTTCGCCATCAGCTTTCCGAGTATCATAAAAAGCAAAAAAACAAGGATTTGGATCGCTAGGTTGCTCATCACATGCTGAAAAATTAATGCTACTTCCTAAAATTCGAGCAGGCGTTCCTGTTTTCAATAAACCCAAAGGAAAACCTAAAGATTTTAAACTATCTACAAGCGAATAACTGGCAAAATCTCCCATACGTCCTCCAGGGAAATGTTGACCTCCTACATGCAAAGTTCCTCCTAAAAATGTACCTGTTGTTAAAATAACAGTTTTAGATTTTATTTCTAATCCTAATCGAGTTTTTACACCAGAAATTTTATCTCCTTCTGTTAACAACCCAACAGCTTCATCTTGAAATAAACGTAAATTTAACTGTTTTTCTAAGCGATGTTTCATGCTAAATTGATAGCATTTTTTATCACATTGAGCTCTTGGAGCTTGTACAGCCATACCTTTTGAACGATTTAAAACACGAAATTGTATAGCAGTTTCATCAGCATTTATTCCCATAACACCGCCTAAAGCATCAATTTCACGAACAATATGTCCTTTTGCTAATCCTCCAATGGAAGGATTGCAACTCATTTGTGCAATAGTATCTAAATTATTAGTTAATAAGAGAACAGCTGCTCCCTTTCGTGCAGCAATCCAAGCTGCTTCACAACCGGCATGACCACCCCCACAAACAATAACATCAAAAACTTTATTCATTTTCCAATACAAAATTTTGAAAAAATTTGATCTAAAACTTTCTCATAATCAACATGACCAATTATCATTCCCAAAAAATGCAAAGCATTCTTTAATTCTTCAGCCAAACAATCATCATAACCTTTACTATTCAATAATTGTTTCGCATTTTTTAGAGCACTTAAAACCTGTTTGAGTGCATCGGCATGACGTTCGCGAATCATAAAGCCTACCTGTGAAAAATCTTGATAGCAACTACTAAGAAATAAAAATAATGCTGATTTAACAATTTCAAGGCTAGAAATATCATTTAAAGATACTTCACAAAAATTATAACTTTCAATTTCTTGTCTTATCGTTGGATGAACTCCTAAGTCAGATTTATTTATAATTACGAATGTTTTTTGCGAATTAAACTGGTTTTTTAATATTTCTAAATCTTTATTCCAAGCAACAGAACCATCAATTACCCAAATAATTAAATCTGACCTTTTTACCTGTTCATAAGTCTTTCGTATTCCAATACTTTCAATTTTTTCTTCAGTTTCTCGTAAACCTGCAGTATCAATAAGTTTTAAAGTATAAGGTTCTAAAGAATACCATTCCGTAATAAAATCACGTGTTGTTCCTGGAATATCGCTAACAATCGCTCGTTCTTGTCCCAATAATGTATTTAATAATGTACTTTTCCCTGCATTCGGAGCACCTACGATAACGGTTTGAATTCCATTGTGTAAAGGTGTATAAAAACGATGTTCATCTATCAATTTATGAATAGACTGCAACATTTCATCTAATTTTTGTAAAAAATCTAAACGATTGTCCTCGGGTAAATCTTCTTCTGGAAAATCCAAATAAGCTTCAACAAAAGCAATTTGCTCTGTGAGAATCTGAGAAAACTGTTCTAACTTATGACTCAAAGAACCACTTAATTGCTTCTGAGCAATTGCAAGAGCTTGCAAAGACTGTGAATGAATTAAATCTTCTACCGCTTCTGCCTGACACAAATCTATAACTCCATTTAAAAAAGCTCGACGCGTA
>CAKUXH010000046.1 GCA_934700265.1 uncultured Opitutales bacterium | reverse complement strand
ATGGTCTAAGGCTTATGTAGGACAAGATGATACCGTTGTTCTATTCTGCTGTCGGGATAGAAAATTGCCAGAAGTTGAAAAAACATCGGAAGAATTTAAAAAATTTGACGAAAACTTTACACAACATCAACGTATAATACAAAGCGAAACACTATTGCGTGAAATTTTAGAAGATACCATGAATAGTGGTTCAATGCGTCGATAATTTTTTTATGGCATGTAGTAAACATTGGATTCTTGATGGGTATAATGTGATGCATGCCCTAAATTTTTTACACGATGCTATTCCGTTTGAAATTGCACGTGAACGTTTTACAAGTTGGGTTGGGCAATTTCAGGCCTTAGGAGATAAACAGGTTACGGTTGTTTTTGATGATAATGTTCATATGCCTGGACCACATGAAATTCACCAACGCGTTCGTACACTTTATAGTCCTGAAGGGTTTAATGCTGATGGTACAATTCTAAATATTGTCCGACTAACTCCTGGGAAAGTACGACCCTCATTGGTGGTAGTTACTCGTGATTTAATGTTGCGTGATGCTTTGTTTGCTTACCGTTGTATTGTGGTTTCTCCTGAGTCATTTGCAAAAGAATTTGAACTTTATCGTTCCCATATAAAATATAAAACAGATTTCGGTCAACAAAAGCTTAATAACCGTTTTTATAATCCGTTTAAAGAAATCTTGTAGTAAAAGTCTATTTTTAGTAAATTGGTGGCATATCATCCCAAGAATCTTTTATTTGAGAAGTAAGGTTTACCTCTTTTACCGTTTGGGGTCTAAAACTGGGTAATAGCATTTGTGAGTTTTTTATATCATGTACGGGAGGTTTAGGTTTTTTAATTTCTTTTTGTTCTAATGCTGATAGAACGTGACTGTAGAAAACAAAAGTAGTGAGGTTTTCATATTCTTTATTTGTATTTTGTTTTTGAGTTGAGGTTAATTTTAATCCTTCTAAGTCCGCAACGAAATCTTCGTTTCTCCTACAAAGGTATTCTAATGCGTTTATAAAGTTTTCTTGTGAGGAGAGTGTTTGCTTTGAAAGTATCTTTTTTTTACTGGTTATATTATGTTTGAAAACAAATTCTTTAACAATAGTAAAAATTTCTGAATCAGAATAGTTATCGAAATTTTGAGCAATTAAAAATAATTCATCATGTTGACTTTCGTTTAATTGAAACCAGTTGGTAGCGAACGAAAACGATATAATCAAATTTAAAAATAAAGCATATACAAAAATTTTTAATATGAAAGCGTTCATTAAGTATCCTTTTTAGGAAAAATAGAATAAGAATTTTGTTGAGGCAATGTATTTTTATTAAAAATTAAATAATCTTTTATGCTTATTTTGCGGAATTTTTTTATTGTTTAGACTTCATTTTGTTGAAGTTACTTTAGATATTTTGTTTTTTTCCTTGCAAATAAAAATAAAAAAATGTATCACTTAGTAGTTTATTTTTAATAAGAAGTAATATTATGAATACAACTACTAATGAACCGGAATTTTCGAAATTAAGACGAATTTTCTTCCCTATTCATGGTTATGAATTAAAGAAGGCTATCCCAATGGGGATGATTTTCTTCTTTATTTTGTTCAATTATACCTGCTTAAGGAATATTAAAGATTCGTTGATTGTAACGAATACAGGGGCAGAAGCGCTTTCTTATTTGAAGCTGTTTTGTGTAACACCATCAGCTATTCTTTTTATGCTGATTTATGCCAAAGCAAGTAACATTTTGAGTAATGAAAATTTGTTCTATGCAACCTTATCGCCTTTTATTATTTTCTTTGGTTTGTTTGCTTTCGTGATTTATCCAAATCGTGAATGGTTTCATCCAACCGTTGAAACAATTACTGCTTTACAAGCACAATTTCCTTCTTTGCATTGGCCGTTGGCTTTGCTTGGTGTTTGGAGTTATGCTGTGTTTTATGTGTTAGCTGAATTATGGGGTAGTGCATTGGTATCTTTGTCTTTCTGGCAGTTTGCCAATCAGATTACACGTGTTTCTGAAGCTAAACGTATGTATGCTTTCTTCGGATTAATGGCACAAGTTTCGTTAATTTTGGCAGGTTTTGTTGGAGAATGGGCTTCCAATATTAAGAATACGGTTGCTCCTGGAGTAGATGCATGGCAAGTCTCTCTAAATTATTTAATGAGCACAGTTGTTATATTTGGTGTTGCAACGATGTTGATTTATCGTTGGATATATAAGAATGTTTTGACTGATAAACGTTTCTATGATAAACCAGAATTACCAGGTGTTAAGAAGGGTAAGAAGAAGGCTGGATTATTGCAAAGTTTGAAGATCATTTTCACATCCCCATACTTGGGCCTAATCGCTATGTTGGTTATCAGCTATGGTATCAGTGTAAACTTGATTGAAGGTTTATGGAAAGGTCAGTTGAAGCTCCAATATGTTAATGAAAATGAATACAATACATTTATGAGCCACTTTACATTGTGGACAGGTATTGCTTCTATGGTCATGTTGATTATTGGTGGTAATGTTCTTCGTGTATGTCGTTGGGTTGTTGCTGCTATGTCCACACCTGTCGTATTTTTAGTCGGTGGTTTCACGTTCTTCTCATTTATTATTTTCAGTGATCAATTGTCTAGTTTCTTAGCTAATTTAGGAACGAATCCTATTGCTGTTGCAGTTATATTGGGTGCAATCATCGTTGTTGCTGCAAAATCAACAAAATATGCTTTGTTTGATTTAACTAAAGAAATGGCTTACATTCCTTTAGATGAAGAAATGAAAGTAAAAGGTAAAGCTGTTGTTGATGTTGTCGGTGGTCGTTTAGGTAAATCTGGTGGTGCTTTCATTCAGGTTGTCTTGTTCTCCGTTGTTGGAAGTCTTACTGGAACAAAAGCAACGTTTGCTCAGATCGTTCCGTATTTGTTTGGTATGTTCCTTTTGATTTGTATCCTCTGGATCATGTCCGTAAAATCTTTGGGTAAGCGTGTTGAGGCTGCTACTAACGCTTCAAATAACAAATAAGTGTTTTTTTTAATATGCTTATGAAAACAGGAAGTTAATGCTTCCTGTTTTTTGTTTTTTTCAAATAAAATTTCCATTTCACTTGAATTTTTAAGTAGATTGTTGTAGTACATTAATTATGAAAGTTCCTTTATTTGACATTTCGGCAGTGAATGTGGATTTATATGAAAAATTTGATACCGCTTTTCAGCAATTTGTTCGTTCAGGCAATTTTATTTTAGATCCATTGGTAAAATCATTCGAAGAAGAGTTCGCCAAAAAAAATGAATGTAAATACGCTCTAGGAGTATCATCTGGAACAGATGCGCTTATAGTTGCTTTATTAACATTAGATATCCGAGCTGGAGATGAAGTTTTATGCCCTTCGTTTACATTTTTTGCAACAGCTGGTAGCGTTGCTCGTTTGGGGGCGATACCGGTTTGGGTGGATATTCATAAAGAAGATTTTTCGATTGATTTGGAAGATGCTCAAAGGAAAGTTTCTGAAAAAACGAAGGCAATTATTCCAGTGCATTTATTTGGTCAGAGTTGTGACGATCAATCTATATTGGCGTTTGCTCAAAAAAATAATTTGAAGGTTGTTGAAGATGTGGCTCAAGCTCAAGGTGCACGTTCAAATGGCCGTTTAACAGGTACATGGGGGCATATTAATGCATTCAGTTTTTTCCCAACAAAAAATTTAGGTGGATTTGGGGATGCGGGTATGGTGACAACGAATGATGAAGCTTTATTTGAGAAAGCGCGATGTATGCGAGTGCATGGTTCTCCGGTTCGTTATGAGCATATTTATCTAGGTGGAAATTTTCGTATAGATACGATACAGGCTAAGCTGTTGCATTTGAAGTTGCCGTATCTTGATTCTGTTTTACAAATTCGTCGTATGAATGCACAGCTTTATATAAATTTGTTAAATGGTGTTGATGGAATTATTTTACCAAAGGAAATGGCTAATCGTGAGCATACTTGGAATCAATTTACAATTAGAGTGTTAGAAGGTCGACGAGATGCACTGAAACAATTTTTGGAATCATTCGAAATTGGATGTGCTATTTACTATCCAAAAACTTTAGATTTACAACCTTGCTTGCAAAGTATATCGACAGATAAAGGAATGCCAACTGTCAAAGCTCATGGGGTTGCTCAAGAGGTATTGAGTTTGCCAATATTTCCAGGACTTCATCCAGAGCAGATAGAATTTATTTGTGATCAGATTCGTTACTTTTTTAAGTAGTAGACGTGTAAGAGCAAAAACTCGCAGATTTGCGAGTTTTTATTTTAAATATTCTTTTATTATTTCATCCAATTTTATTTGTTCTGCTTCAGGCAAAAGTTCTTTTGGTAATGGATCATAATTCCCTACTTTTCCCTTGTTGTGCATGATAAAAAATAATAAATTTTTTGCTCTAGATTTTATGTTTGCTTCAGATAATAATTTTTCGATGATATTTTCTATTAAAGTACAGGGTGTTTCAACCCAAGAAAAACTATTTTGAAAATTTGCTGTAGCTAATATTTGTTCTTCGTGGTGTTCATATAAATATGTATAAGTTCTTTCACTAAATTTATTATAAAAATTAAATACTTTATGGGGACTATCTAAACTTTTAAGGTATATGTATTGACGTATAATTTGGCTATGGTTTTGTAAGAATTCTTGGTTTTTCCCTTTAAAAATTACTGAAATACTTTCAAAATCAGCATTACTTATATTTTCAATAAAGGCGATTACACATAAAGTGCTTGTGTTCACTAATTTTTTTATATTTAACATATTTTGTGTTCTACAGTTAATTAAATATTGAAAATAAGTAGATTAATATTTATAAAAAGTCAAGTTATTTTAGCTTATTGTACCTTTTTAATGACTAAGTAATATGGATTCTATTCGTTAGTATTTATTTCAATTCTTTTTATTGAATTGTGTTGTCCTGAGATAATAACAACAGATGATTTGGAAATTTTGAAATGATTTGCTAAAATTTCTCGTAGTTGTTCATTAGCTTTCCCCTCGATAGCTGGTCGAGTTAATTTTATCTTAAATCGATTATCACCTAGTGGAATAACTTCACATTTTGAAGCTCGTGCAATAATTTTTGTCTCAATGAGCATTATTTAATTGGGTTAAAAATTCATTTTCATCCCAAGTGGGAATCGATAAGCGATTGGCCTTTGTTAATTTATCGCTTGGATTTTTACCATAAATTACAACAAATGTTTTAGCGGATACATTTTCTGAAATTTTACCTCCGAAAGCTTCTATTTGTTTTTTAGCTTCCGAACGGCTCATATGTTCTAATTTACCTGTTACAACAAATGTTTTTCCTTCCCAAGGGCCTGTTGGTTGAGTACTTTCAGAAAAAATAAGACCAGCATTATTTAATGCGTTGAGTACGTTAAGATTGTTAGGAGTTAAAAAGAACTGATAAATAGATTGAGCTGCACATGGTCCTATCAATGGTACTTTCAGTAGCTCTTCAATAGAGGCCGATTTTATGGCTTCTAAATTTTTGAAATATATTGCTAAATTTTTGGCAATTTCAATGCCTATTCCATTGATGCTAAGAGCATATATAAATCGCCATAAAGGCCTGTTTTTGGCTTTTTCGATGGCTTGAAGCAATTGATCTACCATCAACGTACCATAGCCATCGGTGGCAGCCCATTGAGTTCTAAATTGCCATAAATTAAAGATGTCAGCAATGTGTTTTATCCATCCTTTATCGACAAGTGTGTTTACAACCTTAGGGCCCATACCAAAGATATCCATAGCATCTTTTGAGGCAAAGTGTGTAATCTTCAAGCGCAACTGTTCGGGACATTCGATTGAAGGACAACGCAGGGCAACTTCTCCTTCAAGCTTGACTAATGGTGTGCCGCAAACAGGGCAAACATGAGGACACTGAATGGGGATAACTGTGTTGCTTCGTTTGGCTTTGTTGACGTTGATAATAGCTGGGATAACCTCTCCTGCTTTTTGTAAAATAACATAATCACCTAAGCGTATGTCTTTTTTAGCAATTTCGTCAAAGTTATGTAAAGTTGCGCGCGAGATACGTGATCCTGCTAATTCTACAGGGTGCAATTTTGCTACAGGCGTAATGATACCTGTTCTACCTACTTGAAAAACAACCGATTCAAGGATTGTTTCAGCGGATTCAGGTTCGAATTTATAAGCGATAGCCCAACGTGGAGATTTTGCTGTTGCTCCCAAAATTTGCTGAAGATACCTATCATTTAATTTTATAACCACACCATCTGTTCGATAGGGTAGGTCATGCGACTGCTTATGAAAGTTTTCTATGAAGTTCCAAACCTTTTCCCAAGAGTCCGCAAGATCTATATGAGGAAATACAGGAAAACCTTGTTCTTTGAGCCATGTGCGGCATGCATATTGTGTTGTTAATGTTTCAAATGGGCCTAATCCATGTGCTATAAAACTTAATCGACGTGTTTTAACTTCTTGTGGGTTAAGTAATTTTACACTTCCAGAGGCTAAATTTCTTGCATTAGCAAAAGGTTCTAAACCAAGTGCATCTTGTTCTTGGTTTATTTTTGTAAAATCTTCTTCAGAAATATAAACTTCACCGCGTACTTCAACTTGCTCAGGGACAATTCCACTTAAACGTTGAGGAATCGTAGAAATGGTTAAAATATTTTGGGTAACATCTTCTCCAATTTTACCATCCCCTCTGGTTAATGCTTTAAAAAATATTCCATTTTTATAGAGTAAGTTGATCGCCATGCCATCAACTTTAGGCTCTAAAATATAAGAACGTTTATCGTTGATTTTTTCTTTTAACTTATGATCAAATTCGAATAGCTCTTCTTTTGAATAAGTATTCGCAAGGCTTAGCATGGGACTCCAGTGTGGCATTTCAGCAAAATTATGCTCACTTAAATCACTACCGGGTCCTTCTATTTGTTCCAATTCTGGAAAATTTTCGTAGATTGATTTTTTTTCTGCTTGTAAACAATCATATTCAAAATCCGAAATTTCTGGAGCGTTTTCCTGGTAATAAAGATGATTGTGCCTCTCTATTTCCAGGAGAAGTATTTTTAAACGTTTTCGTACTTTTTCTATAGATTGTTTTACCATTTAAATATCATCATCAATAAGTTCGTAACCTATAATGTGATCATTTTTTTCATTGGGCAAAACAATTCGAAATAAATATTTTATTTCATTAGAATCTTTCAAAAATATTTGTCCATGCCAATTCGTTATAATTTTCTTAAAATCACTGATACCAATGCCGATACCTAAATCATTTGTGAGTGTCTCATTATTTTTTACGAGCGCTTGTAAGCTATTTAATGGTAAATTTGGATTTGTGCAGATATCAATTTGTATGTTTTGATAAATATCCTTTTCTAGGTTAATATCAATAATATCGTTTTTACTTTGGAGAAGCTCGTAACAAGCATTTATAAGATTAATGAGTATTCTTCCCATTAATAAAACATCTACACGAGCAAATATTTCTTCAGATGTATTCAAGTTAATTTGTAAACTTTTATGTAAAACTTTCTTTTTTAAGATGCAGTTTTTTACAATTGCATTTAAATTTTCCGCATTTAGATTTTGGTAGTCTTTATGGGTTTCAGGAATGATGGAATCAACAATATTTCCCATTTCTTTTAGCGTATCTAGCATAAGTGCGCATTCTTTATCGTTAATACCTTGAGAATTTTTTTTTAATAACATTCGTAAAACCATCATTGGGGTCATAATATCGTGAGAAATGCTACGAGCTAAAGCATAACGTTCAGATAAGACAGCCTTTTCATGTTCAAGTGTAAGCGTGCGCATACTGGATCGAAGCAGTAGTATGACAAATAAAAATCCAATGATGTAAAAAATATGCCACCAGTAAAAACTCAATGGCCATACAATAATAACATTTGCCTTAAAAATATACATGACTGTTAAGAAAAGTAATGTTAGACAGAATAATAACATTTTTTCTCGTTGTTTATCTTCAACGACAAGTATCATAATAAGGAAAGACATTCCAAGGGCTATAAAATGTAAACCATTTTCTGGAGAAGTCAGTAGAAGATATATTGAAGTTAAAGGAAGACCCACAATCAATGTAGTCAATTTAAAATATTTAAAATATTGTTGATGTTGTGTAAAAATCTTAAATGTTGGACTAAAAATAAAAAGTATCGATAAAGTTCCACTTAACATAACTAAAGCTTGTGTTGTGCCTGTAATAACACCACTTCCAAAAAGAAGTGGCATCATTTGAATGAAAATTAGGCAAAGCCCTAACCAAATGTTTGTTTGAATTTTATAAGATTGTTCTACAAATTTTTTTTTTGCCCCCCCCATTCTTTTCAGCTTTTTCACGTAAGATTTTTAATTCCTCTTTAGAAAATACTTTCTTACGACCGCCAGCATAATAAAATCCTAAAGATATACAAAGATTAGCAATTAGTCCGGGGAAGATACCATCAATTCCGAGGATAGGTTTTAACTTTATGATCCAAACAAAAGCTGTAACCATGCCAACAAGTGTGCTACAACAGAATCCTAAAAAAGATATTTTTCGATTAAACAAAGCTAGATATAAAGGACAAACACAAACTGGTACCCAAAGAGTTCTTTGTAAAATTTTTGATTCGAATAAACCAATTTTTTGGCTAGCAAATAAAATTGCAAATAAACCTAATGCAATTGCAGTTCTGTGAGCTAATTTTAATTTATAAGATTCAGAACAGTTCTTTTTAAATGGCAAAACTACATCATTTACAAACATGATACTACTAGAGTTTAACATTGAATCAGAGGTTGACATCAATACAGACAATATTCCAATAATACCAATACCGTAGATCCCACAGGGCAAATATGTCTTTATAAGCATTATAAATGCTTGATCTGGATTAGCGAGCGAAGGAAATAAAACACGAGCGCATAATCCTAATAATACAGTCATAAGGACAACAGAAAAGTAAATCCAACATAAGTTACCATAAGCTTTTATAC
>CAKUXH010000045.1 GCA_934700265.1 uncultured Opitutales bacterium | reverse complement strand
ACTCTAATTGCATCTAAAGATCCTTTATTAACACCGGAAGTTGTTGCTAAAATTGAAGAGTTAAAACTCTTTCTAAAAATTGGTAAAAATTGTGTTTCGATAAAGCAGTTGAGGCCTTTTTTTTAATGAAAGAAAAAACAATTATGAAAGAAAAAGAAAAACAAAAGGAACAAGCAAGCCTGAATCCACGGTCTAGGTTGGCTAAGGCTATATTAGAAGTAAGGCATATATTAGGGAAGGATAGACTACAGGTGAAGAGAGAAAATGCCCGAAAAGAATTAGCACAAGATTTATGGAAGGTACGCCATATATTGCATACAGAAGGAATAGATGTTTCTTATGGCGGCTTATCGAAAGATATAACTAATTTTGTCAAGAGACACCCTGAGATATATGCGAAAGGTGCGAAAAATGTTGAGAAGTAGCGATTAGCTTTAAAGGCCCCATTGATAATGCAACGAATGTTTACAGTGCTTTGGATTCTGTTTGGTATAGCGAATATCTACGCTGTGGTCTGGAACGACTGTAACGTAGCGTTTGCAGCTGGCCGGGATGTTGCGAGCGCAAGAAATGCTTTTAGCTTATCTAATGTTAATAAGTGCATAAATCGAAAGTTTCTAATCCTACAGAAATTGCTTTAAAGATTTTAGAATCCGAAGGATTTACTGGAAAATTTTCAGGGAAAAATGTGCAAAGTTTATTTGTAAAGTTATCCTATTCTGGTGGCGTTATCCTTTTTACTGGAGACGCAGAATTGAGTACTTTTAAGGCCATTAAAGATAAGGAAGAATTTAATGATATTAATTTTATTGTAGTGCCTCATCATAGCGCCAATACAAAAGATTCGGATAAAATTCTTCCTGAGATTATGAATATAGCTAAAACTAATTTTGTGGTGGCTTGTGTTTGTGCAAATCCTTTTCATACGAACCATAATCATCCTAGGCAACAGGTTAGGGTTGTAGAATTCCCTCAGTCAGCTAAATCATCACATAAATCAATAAAGATTGCTTATTATGAAGAATCCTCTGATTCGGTAAGAATGATATCATCTCATCGATTGTTATTTACTCCTTGTTTTTTACCCTCGCAATTATTATGGATAAAGCTCGAAAATGTTTTATCTATTTTTGATAATGAATCATTTGTTGATAGAAGTGATGATTCATTATGCATTCAAGATTTTTTTCTTCCTTTTACTATTGTGCATGATAATAAAATTTTTACGTTTTATCAGTATTGGCATTTTTTAAATAAAA
The DNA here is from genome assembly GCA_934700265.1 of uncultured Opitutales bacterium. GTDB lineage: Bacteria > Verrucomicrobiota > Verrucomicrobiia > Opitutales > UBA9783 > UBA1183. The sequence continues at coordinate 7,781 of CAKUXH010000045.1, read as the reverse complement.
ACTTCACAATGCCGTTTAAAGAATTGAAGCTAATGTTAAAAGCAGATTTCATAACCATTTTATCTGCAAATACAGCTTCAATTCTACATATAAAACAATGGGGAAAAATTTATTCAAAAATGTAACTAAAAATCAAAAAGCCTTGATAGAAAATGTTATTATAGAAATTGCCCAAGAAAATAGTTTAGAAATTGATAAAATAAAGGAAATTCTTTTTGTTAAAGATTTTTTTGATGTGGATATGCGGCAAACAAGGAACTTAGTTGATTTAGGCTTTGAACAAAATTTTTTGACTATTAATAAAGAAATTTATAATTTGGTGAATGTTGCCTGGGATGGCAATTGTCTTGTTTCTGCTATTTTATTGGCTGAAGGAAAAATTGATGTAAAGTTTTATTTCGATGAGGAAAAAATTTATCATTTTTAACTGATGATCAAAATCAAGAAGTTCAAGAACTAAGACAAAGGGGTGCTAAAAATTTAACAGGAGTTTTAAGGTCGCAAATGGAAACAATGGCGACATGGCTTGGCGGAGAGCACATAAATGCTTTAGCAAAAGTTGTTGAGAAAACTATTATTTTAATACAGCTAATAAATGGTTCCAATCAAGTTTCTATGATGTGAAAATGAAAAGGTACTAGATCCCCAATGTAGAGAAAATATAAATTTAAATGTTGAAATTATGGAAACTATTTTTATTTACTACCGTAATAATCATTATCAAGCCTTAATACGTAACGATGAAAAGCCTAATACTTTTAGTCAAGGTGATAAATCGTGAAAGATTATTATAATATTGAATTTTTGACAATTATGTATCAACTGAAGAAACGGGTATATATTTGGTAGTTCTAAAATCGTAAGTTTTTTATTAAAGCTTTTGTTGATGCTCATTTGAATAAAAAACATAATAATAACCTATTTATAGGTTCGGTTTGAACAATAAGCTTTATGGCTAGAAAATAAAAATTATCGTCCGAGTTGTATTATTTGTTCAGACAATGATAGAAAGCATGGAAAATTTTTTACATAATAAATAAATTATTTGTACTTATATCTTTTGATATAAAATTTTACTATTAAAATGATTATATAAATTTAATGTGGTATTAAAAATAAAATATTTCGCTAGTTTAGTTAAATTGCATTTTTAATGCAATAATTTGTTGAAAGAACTATACATATAAACAAATTTAAAGCTTTTAATATAGTACAATAAAAATACTTGACAAATTTGAAGAGATTTTTTAGTCCTCTTTCTTGAAAGGAAATATATATGAATAGAAATATTATTATCAGTGTTATTGCAAGTATGTTAACAGTAGTAAGTTGCAGTGAAGCAAAAATGATGGAAAATTGCAAAATCGAATTGGTTAATGGACGTTTTCATTGGGTTAATGAGGTAGGAACAGTTGTTACACTTGAAGAACAAGAGAAAAATTTAGGAATACCAGCAGGTTTGACATTGCCAACTACAAAGGAAGAAATGGATAAATTTTATGAAATTTATGCGACTAATAGTTCAGCTCAATTAGCTTATTGTACGAATTTTTGGCTCATACAAAAGAAAAATGCTTTGGATTTATTTTTCACCTGTACAAGTGTTGCAGCTATATCTTCTTGGTTACAGACAGTAAAGCAGTTTGTTGAATTATTAAAACAGAGCCTATATCCAATATTTAAGTTGAGGATTTTGAGATCATATTTTGCCATTTGGGCTGAATCTATTAAAGAGCTTGAGTCATGTACAAATACTCGAGTTGTATTGATTCCGATTCAGGAACTTAAGGATGGATTGAAAGCTTTGTTAGCTGAGATAAATAAAGAGAAAGAATTAATTAAAGGAATTGATTTATAGAGAATATGAAAAGGTTTTTTTATCTATTGTTTTTTGTTTTTTGTGGATGCTTGTATGCTGGGCCTCTTCTTATTTACAACCAGTATCCTAGAGTTTGGAATATGGATTTTAAAGAGATGACTAAGTATATTCCAAAAATTAAACAGTTGAGATTCAATGTTGTTTGGGTAAATCCGTTTTTTCAATGTTCAGATGAAGGAGTTGAACGTGTTAATAAATTTACAGGTGAAGTCTTAAAAGTGAAAGGTTCATTATATGCAATGAAGCTTGATCAAAATGGCAAACCAGAAATGAATGATCCAGAAGACCCAGAAAATATAAAAAAATACACTGAGGCCATTAAAATGCAAGGTATGATTCCTATTTTTGATCTTGTTCTAAATCATATTGCAAAAGATTCAACTCTGGTGCAGAAAAAACCAGAGTGGTTCAAAAAACCGGATAGTCATTGGGATGATATTTGTCCATTTAATTATACAGAAGGAAACAGAGAGGAAATTTTTAATACTATCTGGGCGCCTCTTTTAGATCAAATGAAGGACTTGGGTTTTCAAGGAATGCGTGTAGATTATGGAACGGATGTGGATCAGGCAACGTTAAAAATGTGCGTGAGTCATTTAAATAAAATTATTGTAGAGCCATTAATTGTTTTTGGTGAAGCTCTTATCCCACCAACAAAGACGGTGAATAGAGTTTTAGAGTCTTGTAGAGATAGTGGTTTTACTCATTTAACTAACTTGTCCATTTTTTTATCTAAACAGCAAATTTCAAGTGGAAAAAATAATGGGTATCAATGGTTTTTAAATGATTTAGGGCTTAAAAAATTAACTTGCTCAGGGAAATGTAGTGGTTTTTGGACAGGGACGGTAGGTTTTTCAGGTTCTCATGATCATGGAACAACAATTTTATCTTATTTTTTAAATCAAGAGATAACTCATGAAGACATAGAGAATAGGCTTGTTGCTGAAGGAATGCAAGAAGATGAAGATTGGGAAAAGCAGGAAAAATATGTACGTGGAAAATTAATTCAAGAAAGATTAAATTCAAAAACACAAGATCAAAAATTGGAAATTATGAAGGAGCGTATGGCGATTGCGGCGTTTAGTTCAGATGCAGGATGGTATTGTTTTTCTTCTGATGAATGGATGTCTGAAATTTCCAAAAGCCCTTTTGTACGTTCAGATGGATCTCCTTTTCACAAAGAAGAAAATATTCCTGAGAATAGTGATTCAAAGTCAGAAATTGAAAGTTTTATAGAAAATATCAATTCTGCTTTTTTGCGTTTGAGAGAAGCTTCGGGAATTTTTTGGGTTGAAATGTTTTATTCGAATGGCTATTTAATTTTTGTGCGGCATATTTATAAAGATCAATTACCCGCAGATATTGTTTGTGTAAAAATTGAAAAAAGTGCAAACGACTATACTAGTAAAAATATAATGGGGTTATTATCTGGTATTCATGCGGAGCTCCATTCATTTGAAGAAAGTGTTAATATCTACATACTAAAATAAGGTTGCCTTTTGAAAGTTTTTGAGATTTAATAAGTTACTTTATTGTAATAAATTCATAACAATTTTAGAGATTATTTTATAATGACTGGTATCATGTTTACTAAATCTTGCTTATTATAAATATTCATAATATTATTTTTGCCATTCATATGCTGGGGAAAAGTCATAGCCAACCGAAAATATTTTTTGAAATTATTAAATTAAAGATTAAATAAATTTGTTTAATCTTTGCAATGACTTCGATAAAATTCATTCCATTGGCCGTTTCTGATAGCCTTACGGATGGATTCCATCCAACGGACCATAAAGCGTGCATTATGAATCGTGAGTAGCTGACCGCCTGTATTTTCTTTTGCTTTGAATAAATGGTGAATATAAGAACGTGTAAAGTTACGACAGGTATAACAATCACATTGATCTTCAATGGGGCGTAAGTCTTCGCGATAAATTTTGTTTTTTAAATTAATATGTTCTTTGGCAAATTCTGCCTCTGGTTTTGCGATAAGTGCACATCCGTGCCGAGCAATACGGGTAGGATGTACGCAATCAAAAGTATCTACCCCAGAATTGACTCCTTCAAGAATATCCCGCAAACCACCGATTCCTAGTAAATGTGTTGGGCGTGTTTTTAATAAATGTTTCATTGTGAAATCAACTACCTCATACATCTGTTGTTTTTCGCCTCCTAAACTTCCACCGATAGCTTGTGCGAAAAAAGGTTGATGGTTAACAAAATCAATACTTTCTAAACGCAAATCTTCGTAAATACCTCCTTGTATAATGCCATACATCCGTTGATGGTGGTTGTAATTATCGAAAAATTGACGTACGCTGCGTGCTTCCCAGCGATGACTTCGTAACATGGAAGAGGCAGTCTCTTCTTTTTTCATATGAAATGGGGTGCATTCATCTAAAGGAAGAATAAAATCAGCTCCAAGTTTCTGTTGAATTTGAATTGAACGTTCTGGACTTAAAAAACACAAACTTCCATCAAGATATGACCTGAAAAAAGCACCATCTTCTGTTATTTTTAAGAGAGATCTTGGTCGTGTACTACGATCCTTTTTACCCTTGATTTCATCAACAACTCCCCCGTAGCCTAAACTGAAAATTTGAAAACCTCCAGAATCTGTTAACATAGGGCCATTCCAACCAGTAAATCTTTGTAAGCCTCCATGTTTTTTAACAATATCTGGTCCTGGTTGTAGCCATAAGTGGTACGTATTCCCTAGAACAAATTGGGCACCTGTCGCACGAATTTGTTCCATGGTAGCACCTTTTATAGCGCCATGGGTTGCACAAAAAATGAAGTTAGGAGTTTCGATTATTCCATGAGGGGTTGTTATTGTTGCACAATGGGCACGTTCATTTTCTTTTTGTGCAGTTATGGTATATGAAAAATTATCTATCATGGTAGCCAACTACAGATAATTTCTGATATTATAAACAATAAATCAAGAAAATTATTGATTTAAAAATCAAGTGTTTTTAATAAACATTTTTTTAGCAAATTAAAATTCTTCTTTACTTTTTAAAGAGTATAACAGTTTACCAATCTTCATTTAGGTAAGGCTTACTAATAATCTTCTGTAAAGTATCTATAAGTTGATTAATTTCTTCGAGATTTTCTCCGGTTATGGATGCTGTAATAGTGTCTCCACAGTTGACCGCTAATATCATCATTTCGAAAATACTGGAACCTGAAGCTGTTGTATCGCTTTGTGGACAAGAAAAAGTAACAGAAATATTAGGGTGTTTTGCGATTGTGCGAGCTATAACTGCACAAGGACGAGCATGCCATCCTTTTACATTTTGAACCGTAAAATTTTTTACTATTGTCATTGCGAAACAGTTCTTTTATTACTTCTTAAGATAAGATTGTTTTTAATAAAATGCAATGTTTTTTATTTACTTTTCATGGTATAGATTTAAAATAAAATTATGCATGTTAAGAGATTAAAATTGTTTTTTTGTGCGATTGCAGTGACATTTGATAATTTCATTTTTTCAGATGTCCATTTTGATGGTAATGTGGGAGTTGAAACTGAAAAATATGATCGTGGTTTACTTGTAGGAAAACGAGGTTTTTCTTCTAAAATTTCTGTAATTGTGCGAGGTAATAAAAATGGTGCATATACGGATTGTGATGTTTATTTACCTTTTCAGTACAGAGAAAATTTTTCTAGTCGTTGGAAATTTGGTGCGGGGTATTTAAAAAAACTTACCAAACATTTTACTTTTGATTGTGGCTGTAAATATGTTTTTTTGCAACGTTTAGGTTTTGAGCATGTTCATCAATGGATGGAGTATTCTGTAGGGATTCGTTCTGATTTGTTGATGGAACCTAGAATTATGATGTTTTTTAAACCTAAATGTAAAGAGTGGGGGTGTGAGTTTTCTTTTAAGTATACATTTGATTTAGAGGTTTTTGATTTTAATAAAAGTGAATTGGTTTGGGATAATCTTATAGGATTTTGTAGAGTAAGACAGCCATATGGAAGGAGAGGTGGTCTTTATAATAAAAAAGACCATTATAAATATATTGAAACTTCATTGTTGTTAAAAAAATCTGTGAATGATAATTTGTGCTTTTATTTGGGGCCTACTTTTGCTTATAATACAGGGGGAACACAGCGATCTACCTTGTTTAATTGTGCTACTTATAAATCTCACTTCTGTGGTTTATCTATAAAAATTGATTTCAAATTTTAATGATGGCATGAAATATGCTTTAAATAAGTTAATGCGATTGGAGCGGATTGTTACATTGTTTTTAGGTATGTTGTTGTTAGGCGGTTGTATGAGGAGCAAACGAGATCAGATTCCTTTTTTACAGAAAAATTATAAAGCTGAAAATACAACCTATCGAATGTCTACGAAGTCAATTATTCGTGTGGTTGTTTTGCCGCTTGTTAATTATAGTGCAAAAATTTCAGAGGATAGTATGAAAATGTTGCAGGATTCGTTGGTACAAGCTTTATTAAAAATAGGGAGATTTGAATGTATTTTTGAACATACTGAAAATTTTATTTATGAATATCCACGATTACCTTATCGAATATTCGATCGATTATCTGAGAAATATAATGCTGATGCTGTTATGTTTATGGGGGTAACGGATTATTGTCCATATACTCCATTAAGAATAGGAATAAAAGCTCAGTTAGTGGAGGTAGGGAGTGAGAAAATTATTTGGGCAATCGATGAATTGTTTGATGGGGGGCGTGAGGATGTTATGTATGGCGTAAAAAACTTTCGTCGAGGTCATGCTCAACAGGTTTTTGAATCGTTAGATCAATTGGGGCAATTGAGCCCTAAGGTGTTTTCTGTTTACGTCGGTAGGAAAATTTTTGAAACAATTCCGGAGAATTTTTAATCATGGAAGTAAGATTAGATAATATAAATAATAATCGTTTAAAAGGGATAGATCAAGTTGATGGATATAAAACTTTAGGTCAAAAGTCGAAAGATGTAAATAAGTTGGATAGGGTTGAAGTTAAAAGTCCTATGTTGGAAACAATGTCTTTATTGAAAAGTATTCCAGAAGTTCGTATGGATAAAGTTGTTTTTGCGAGAAAGCTTATTGCGGATTCTCATTATCCTGATACGGAGGTATTAGATAAAGTGGCTGATGCTTTGTTAGGTGCAAATTCTGATAATTATGATGAGTAGGCAATCGTTGATTTATCAAAAAAACTCTGTTGAAAGTTTATCACCGGGACGAGTTATTCTATTATTATTTAATGCTTGTTTACAATCGTTGGCTAAGATTAGGGAAACATTAGGTCTTGAGTTTAGTGTAAGAAATCAGGAAATATTGCATAATAATGTGCAAAAAATAGAGCGTATATTGCGTGAATTGCAGGGGTGCCTGAATTTTAAACCTGCTAAAGAGTTGGCAGATACATTATTTCGACTATATGATTATGCTTGCGATCAACTGGCGATAGTTCGTTCTAAAAAGACCATTGAAAATTTAAATAATGTTGAACGTGTGTTGAAGGAATTAAGAGATGGATGGGCAGAAATGTTACAAAAGCGAGAAGCAGAAAAAAATAATTAATTTATTGCAGCGATATTGGGCTGATATGGTTGTGCTTAATGAAGCGATGGTGGTTGGGCAGATGAAATTGGTGGCAAGGACGATGGATTGTTTGGAAAAGGTGTTAGCAGAGTTGCAAAAAAATTTTCTAGGATGTACGGATTTGTTTTTTACAACTGATTTTCAGGATTTATTTATAAAAATTAAAGAATTGCAGCAGCAATTTTATAATTATTCTTTATTTAGGCGGTGTTTATTGGTGCATAAAATGCCGAAAAAACAGGTAATGACATATTTAACGGGATAGGTAGGGATAAAAAAGTAGAAAAAATAGGTTGACAGGGGAGGGAGAAGTGTGTGTGAATAGAGG
>CAKUXH010000044.1 GCA_934700265.1 uncultured Opitutales bacterium | reverse complement strand
AATCGTACCCGCGAAGGGAATTTCTCTCTGAATGGATTAATTGGTTTCGATATGCATGAAAAAACGATTGGTATCATTGGTACAGGTAAAATCGCTAAAGTACTTATCAACTTATTAAGTGGATTTAAGGTTCGTATTTTAGCCTACGATATTTATCCTGATGAAAAATTTGCCAAAGAACATGGTGTAGAATATACAACGTTAGATAATATATTTAAAAATTCAGATATCATTTCTTTACATTGTCCTCTAACACCAGAAAGTCATCATATTATTAATGAAAAAGCTATTAATTCAATGAAAAAAGGCGTAATGCTCATAAATACAGGACGTGGTCCTCTCATTGACACAAAAGCATTAATCCATGGATTAAAGAAACAAATCGTTGGTTCTGCAGCTTTAGATGTTTATGAAAATGAAGGTGATTATTTTTATTCTGATCGTTCAAATCAGCCTATGGAAGATGATTCTCTAGCACGTTTATTATCATTCAACAATGTTATCATTAGTTCACATCAGGCATTCTTTACTAAAGAAGCTTTAACCAATATTGCAACAACAACGCTAGAAAATGTTAAAGCTTACTTTGGCAAACAACCACTTGTAAATGAAGTAAAAGCAGAATAAAATTCTCAGATAAAAAAATAAAGGAGTTTTTAACTCCTTTATTTTTTCTCTATTGGCACAATCAACCTTTCAAAACGCTGTTGTTCAGCTTGATTTTCAATATCCCCTTGCCAACGTCTTAAATCAAAAAAGATTACATAAGCCATAAGACCTAAGAATAAAAAAACAAAAACATTTTGCACTGCAATAACAATTTTTTGAGGCAAAGGACGCCTTAATAATTTTTCTATGCATGCAAATAAAATATGGCCCCCATCCAATACAGGAATAGGTAACAAATTTAAAATAGCCAAATTAATATTAAGCAACACCATAAACCACAACAAACGTCTAAAATCATCGGTAGAAAATCTATGCAACAAGCGCATTATTCCAGGAGCTCCCATTAAATGTTGCATTTTTACATCGGAATTTCTATTCGTTAAACTTGATAAAGTTTCAACGGTAGAATCAATCGCCTGTTTAAACTGCCTGATAGGGTTTTCATGTACCAAAACATATGCCTGTATAAAGAAAATCCCTAAACGATTTATAGACTCTGCTTCATGAAATATGACCTTATGAACAGGATCGTTAGGAATCACAAATAATTCTTTTTTCTGACTTTTTACTTCTAACATAATCGTCCGATCTGTACATGAATCTAATATACTCTGAAGATGCTCTAAAGAATTTAACCTGATACCATTGCAAGAGATAATTTTCCCATCTTTTGGCAAAGTTGAAAACACGGTTCCTCGCGTTTCCAAAAAACAAACATTGCCATCATGATCATAAAAATCAACAAAGTTTTCAGCATCTCCATAATGCAACCAAGCCCTTAAATAGGGTTGAAGTTTTAATGGACATGTAAAAACAAACTCCTCATCTTTTCGAATAACTCTTAATTTTACCTCTGTATCTTTAATTCGCTTTAAATGTTCTTGTAAATCCATTAATGAATACAATGGAACATCGTTTATACTTAAAATTTGATCTCCTTTCAATAGACCACAAGTCTCAGCAACAGAATCCATCTCAAATTGCTCAACAACCAAATTTTGTTTAGGAGCAATAATACCGCTAAAACGAATTTCATCTCTAGTTAACGGGTTTGTGGTGATCATTATCAAGTCTAAATATACACAATCCGTTTGTCCATTTCGTTGATATGTTAACTTTACTTGTGGATTTCCACGATCATTCCTTTTAGTTCCTAAAATAATCTTCTTCTCAATTTCTGAAAACGTAGTCACAGCGACATCATCAACAGCAATAATTTTATCCCCTTCTCTCAATCCTACTTGTTTTGCAGGTGTAACGATACCTTTATATTCTGGTAATATATAACCTACTTCTGTTGTTTTATCTTGCATTGGTGTTTTCAATCCAATCCCCCATAATAAACAAGCAAGTACAAATGCAAGAATAATGTTAAAAACAGCTCCCATAACAGCCACCAAAAACTTATCCATAAAAGTTAATGGCTGTACTTGATGTGTCGAAGATCCCTCAAGCACAGGGATTTCCCCCATCTGAGGTAAGGCGACATATCCACCTAAAGGCAACAAAGAAATACAATACTCTGTTTCACCTCGAGTCCATGAAAATAACTTTGGCCCAAAACCTATAGAAAATTTTGGAACATATAAACCTCGTTTCTTTGCAATAATAAAGTGGCCAAATTCATGAATAAAAATGGATCCTCCGAAAAAAAATATGACCCAAAAAATTCCCCAAAGATTTAATATAAGTGCTTTAAAATCCATATATTTACTTTATAAACTATTTTTTAATAAAAACAACCTACTCAGACAATCTTTTTTAAAGAAATTCTTTTAAAAGGTTGCGTATTGAGATAATCAAGTACCTTTTGTTCCATACTACGCATTAATTTACGATCGCCCTCTTCAATATCATCGTAATTAGCTAAATGTAGCCACCCATGAACTAAATAAAGTGTTAATTCATCTTCCAAAGAATGAAGATTTGTATATTTTAAAGCTTCATCTACAGAAATACAAATTTCTCCTATCCTTTCTTCTTCATCAATGTTACAAGGAAACGTAATAACATCCGTTGGATCTGGATTGTTTAAAAATTGATCATGTAACGCACAAATCGTTTTCTCAGTTACAAAAGCTACTGAAATTTCATCGTAATCAATAGGTACGAACGACTCAATCTCATTTAACAAGTTCGCTACATTCATTACCTCATAACAATCATGTTCATTGTACGTATCACTTTGCATGCTTTTAATTTTATTTTCACTAAAAATAATTTTTTATAACGATAAGATTAAAACTTCAAGTCAAAACCTTAAAAATCTGAATACATTTATTTAAAAAAAATATAAAACACTACTAAACTTATCTGTCATTTAACAAAATATCGCACCTAAAAATTAAACAATTTTATTTTTTAATATTGACCTTTAATTGAGAATAACTCTGAATGTTGATATCAAAATGTGCCGAGGTAGCTCAGTTGGTAGAGCAACGCATTCGTAATGCGTGGGTCGTGAGTTCGAATCTCATCCTCGGCTCCATGGAGAATATTTAATCGTTAAGAGGTAGTTATGTCACAACATTCGAGTTTTAAAAAAGGTGCAGGTAGTGCAAATGCAAGCCAAACGGTATTAAAGCGTTTTGAACGTATTGAATTATTGAAAAAACGCGGCCAATGGAAAGAAGGTCAGAGCGTTTTAGGATTGGCAAAAACAAAACCTGAATTATAATTATGGCATCCGCTACTGATATTCGTAAAAGCAATGTAATTATGTACCAAAATGTGCCTCACATGGCCATTGAAGTTGAACATAGAACACAGGGCCGTCAATCTGGTTTTGTTCAAGTTACTTTGCGTAATCTTGTATCTGGAGTTTCAACCAAAAGTAAATTCCATTCTAATGATACTGTTACATTTTGTTATGTAGAATCTAAATCTTTAGAATATTCTTACGTTGATGATATGGGATTTCATTTTTTGAATTCCGAAACTTATGAAGATGAAGTTATTTCTGCAGATTTATTAAAAGATCAAAAAGATTATTTAATTCCAGGGACTGCATATCCTGTCTTATTTGTAGAAAATAAACCTGTACAAATTCAGTTACCTCCTTCCATTGCAATGAAAGTTACGGAAGCTTCTGAGGGACTACGTGGTGATACAGCAAGTAATGCTCAAAAACCTGTTATTGTTGAGACAGGGTTACGTGTTCAAGTTCCTTTGTTCATCAAAGAAGGCGAAATTATTCGTGTAAATACAACAGACGGTTCTTATTTAGGACGCGCCTAGTTTTTTATGGCAAAAAAGCCTTCTAACGAATCAAAGCCAAAGACTATTTACACTTTGGCTTTGACTGTTTCACAAATTGATCAATTAGCAGAATGGTGCGAAAACCATCAATGGGAGTATTATTCTGTTAATTATGCCCATTATGCCTATAAAAGTGAAGGTATAAATCTCGTGGCTTACCAAAGTGGAAAATTAGTTATTCAAGGTAAAAAAACTGAAAATTTTATTATTGATGTATTAGAACCAGAAATCACTAAAAAGCCACAATTTGGATTCGAACGTTTAGAACATCCTGAATGGTTCGTTGAACATGCTGGCATGGATGAAAGCGGTAAAGGTGATCTTTTTGGGCCTCTTGTGAGCGCTTGCGTTATTGCAAATGGAGATACTGTTGATTTTTGGTTACAAAAAGGGCTAAAAGAAAGTAAACAAGTAAGTAGTGATGCACGCTTATTTCAAATGGAAAAGCTTGTTCGACAAGCTCCAAATGTTGTAATAGAAGTTGCATTTGCTAGTATGGAGAAATACAACCAATTATATCAAAAATTTGGCAATCTGAATGAGTTGTTAGCTTGGTTCCATGCTAAAGCCCTCGAAAATGCTTTACAAAAACATCCTGTAAAAGAAGGTCTTTTGGATCAATTTACAGCATCAAAACTTGTACAAAAATATATACATGTTGAACATTTTACACTCCATCAGCATGTACGTGCCGAATCAGATCCTGTCGTTGCTGCAGCCTCAATTATTGCACGAGCCGAATATGTTAGACATTTAAAAAATTTAAGCAAAACCTCAGGTATCAACCTTCCAAAAGGATGTGGGCCGCAAGCAAAAGATGCACTAAAATCATTAATAGAAAAACAAGGACGTGAAAATTTACCAAAATTTGCAAAGATGCATTTTAAAACTATTGCAGAATTTTGATATTTTTTACTCAATTTTATAAACAATAATTTCATTACATGACCTATTTTTCAGATTTAAAACTTAACAAATCAATTTTAAAAGCCTTATCTGAACAAGGATATAAGGAACCTACTCCCATTCAAGAGCAAGCTATTCCATGTATATTAAAAGGTAACGATTTTTTAGGAATTGCCCAAACAGGTACCGGCAAAACAGCTGCTTTTGCGTTACCTATTATGCAACACTTACTGGAAGAACCTTCTTCAACTCAAATAATGTTGCCTCGTGCACTTATTTTATCTCCTACCCGCGAATTGGCTGCCCAAACATTAGCGAACTTAAAGCATTATGGTCGGTATTTGTCGTTAAAATTTTGTGCAATTTTTGGCGGTGTTAATGAAAGACCTCAAATCCGTGAACTACGGACTGGAGTTGATATATTGGTAGCTACCCCAGGGCGTTTATTAGATTTATATCATCGCAAAATTTTTTCCCTAAAAGGAGTACATTTTTGCGTACTTGATGAAGCTGATCGGATGTTAGATATGGGGTTTTTGCCAGACATGCGTAAAATAATGAAAGAATTATCAGCTCAACGACAAACAATGTTATTTTCAGCTACCTTACCGCAAGAAATTGAAGACCTCGTTGAAGATTTTCTAAATCATCCTACACGCATCGACATTACACCTCCATCAACAGTTGCTGGAACAGTTGAACAAAATTTGTTCTTCATTCCAAAACCTCAAAAACAAGAACTTTTACAACACATTCTTAGCGATAATCAATGTGAGAAAGTTATTGTTTTTTCAAAAACAAAATATGGAACAGACCGTATAGGACGAAATCTTCGCAAAGCTAATATTGATAATTGTACATTACACGGAGATAAATCTCAAAAAGAACGCCAAAAAGCCCTAAAACATTTTCAAAAAGGAGATGTAAAAGTTTTAATCGCAACCGATGTTGCTTCTCGTGGAATCGATGTGGCCGATATTACTCACGTAATTAATTTTGACCTTCCTGATGAACCTGAAAATTATATTCATCGTATTGGTAGAACAGGACGTGCAGGCAAGTCAGGAGTTGCTTTCTCTTTTTGTGATAACACTGAAAAACGCTTACTTCGTGCTATCGAGAAAAAAATGCAAAAACGTATCCCTATTGTTTCTGTAAAACGCTTCTGGGAAGATTTTGTTCCACAAGAAGAAACTAAACCAATCCGAAAAGAGCCTAAACGCCGCTTTTATACACAAAAAGTTAAACGGAAACAGCTCGAAAAAAGTAAACAAAAACACACAAGAGTCTCAAATAGATTATAATTTCCAAAAAAATTAAAAACGCTTTGAAACAACTAAAAGTTTCAAAGCTGATTTTATTTATCCTCAAAAATTTACGATCAAAGATACCCTCCCCTCTTGTATCGATTAAAGCTAAAGAAAGCCATATATCTATTCATTTAGAAAAATTAATTTAAATTTTTATAATTTAACTTGTTTTATTTTTTTAATAATGGTACAATACATATATGTTCAGTTTACCATTAGGTTTTATTTTATTAATACTTTTTGTTTTCGGTTGTTGTATCGGAAGTTTTTTATGTGTTTGCTCGGAACGTTTACCTAAAGGCCAGTCTATCATTCATCCAGGGTCTCATTGCCCATATTGTAAACAATCCATTCCCTGGTTTTTAAATATTCCAATATTTGGTTGGATATTTTTAAAGGGAAAAACTGCTTGTTGTAAAAAATCAATTCCTTTACGTTACCTCTTATCTGAAATTTTTGTGGGAATAGCAGCCGTCGTTTTTTATTTAAATTGCAAAAGCCTTTTCTGGCCTCATTTCGTATTATTTTGCTTTCTATGGATCGCATTTTGGACTGATTTTACGACGATGATTATTCCTGATGAAGTATCACTCTTAGGAATATGCATTGGTATTTTACTAAGTTTCTTCTATCCACAAATGCATGGTGTATACGAAAATTTTTTAGGAATGGTAACAAGTTTAAAATGTACATGTTTAGGCATAGGAGGCTTATTTTTATTCATTAGTTTTATTGAGTTTTTCTTAAAAAAAGAAGCCATGGGACTCGGCGATGTAAAACTAATCGGATGTATTGGAGCTTTTTTAGGCTGGGAAGGTTGCCTATTTAGTTTATTCGTCGGATCTATAATTGGAACAGCATATATTTTTATCTTTTACTTATATCAAAGGAGCGTAAACAAAAATCACGTACAATTGCGCCAAAAACAAATTCCCTTTGGACCTTTTTTATCCATTGCAACGATTTTTTATATTCTTTATGGAAGTAACGCTTTAAAATAAACAATAAAAAAGATTGGCATAATGGATAAAATAACTACTATAGGACACCATATAAGTTTTTGAGTTAAAAGGAAATAAGGAAGATGTCACAGAATACCGTAAAAACCTATGAGTCAACAACCAGCGCTTATGAAGCACCTAATTCTGTTAGTCAGCGCTACGATTATTGGCGCCTAAGGCTAACATACACGCTTATTATAGGTTATGCTGCCTATTATACTGTGCGTCAAAACTTTACCATTATACGATCTTCCGACAAGTGCCCTTTTAGCATGGAAGCGATTGGCTGGGCATTTTCTGCATTTTCATTCATTTATGGCATTTTTAAATTTATAACCGGAGCCGTGTGTGATCGATCCAGCTCGAGATTCTTTATGCCAATTGGCTTGGCCTGTGCAGCCTTATGTAGCTTAATTGCAGGCTGCTGCAACTCAGCTGTATTATTTGGCCTACTGTACGCAGCAAGCGCTGGATTCCAATCCATGGGCTGGCCATCCGTATCTCGAACATTAACACAGTGGTTTGGACCCCGCCAATTAGGAACTCGTTGGGGCATTGTTAACAGTTCTCATCAAATCGGAGCTATCAGTATTCTCATTGGAGGAGCTTGGTTGCTTGAACATTATAGCTGGCGTTATCTTTTTATCGTACCTGGTTGTGCTTGTTTGATTTTATCTTTTTGGATCTGGGACAGATTACGTGATACTCCTGAATCCATTGGTTTACCATCTTTAGAGGAACATGAAGGTTTATTGGCGGTAAAGAAAGTACCAACTGAAAAAGAAAATAAAGAACCTTTTGGAAAAATTTTAAAAGAACATATCTTATTTAATTATCGTTTGTGGATGGTATGCATTGCTAACTTTTTCGTTTACTTTGTTCGTTCTGGTTTAGCTTGCTGGGGACCTGTTATGATAGCACAAACCCAAAACTGCACCGTAATGCAAGCAGGCTGTAAAGTTGCCGGAATTGAAGCAGGAGGGTTAATTGGTGGCTTATTTGTTGGATGGTTTACTGATAAATTCATGCCAAAACGTCGCGGCGTTTGTGGGGCTTACATGATGATCATCTTAGGTGTATTGATTGCCATTTATTGGGCGTGCAATACCATGGTTCAAGATCCTTTATGGCTGTCTTTAATCAAACATCCAGTAATGGATTACCTCTTCTGGGGTACAGTTGGATTCTTAGTTTACGGGCCACAAACCTTAGGCGGCTTATCTGGAGCAGAATTTGGATCAAAAAAAGCTGCTGCTGCTGCCGCTGGCTTAACCGGAACCATAGGTTATTTAGCTGCATCTGTTAGTGGAATTGGCTTAGCAGTTTTAGCACGCTATCATGGTTGGCAAGCTGTATACCTAACATTTATCATCTCTTCATTTATCGGTGGTGTATTTTTTGCTTTAACCTTGCACACCAATCGGAAAAAGAAAGTATAAAAATTTGATATATAAAAAATGGGAAACATTCCCTTTTTTATACTTATAGAATAAGTATATATATTGTTTATTCGTTTTTTCTAATCGAATATATATAGCCTTATCCTGATTATTAATCTTACTTTAAAACTCTATTTATGGACCTCTACTTGCTTTTATTATTCATAAGTAATCTATCAACTCTTTGCATCGATCCTGCATTACAACATTTAGTAAATAAATTTTCTCCCTCATTTTCACAAGAAATTCTTACATCTATAAACCTTTGTCCTCTCAACAAATGCAATACCATCTCATCGTGCTCTGAAGATTATAACACTATAATTTTTAATAAGCTTTTAAAACGCTGTAAACAATCCCAAAGTTTTCATAAAAAACTTATTGAAATTCATCATAATATAACTTTATTTAACTCAGATGAGTACACTTGTTGTTATAAATATCTATTTAATATTTTAAAAGAATTTCCACCATTTTCTTCCAACC
>CAKUXH010000043.1 GCA_934700265.1 uncultured Opitutales bacterium | reverse complement strand
TAAATCTACTAACTCCGACTCTAACTTTGCCGATAGCATGCAATACAAAGATTCTGTTGATTGCTTTAAGTAATCGCTAACAGCTTGAACGTATGAATTTTCTTTACCACTTTGTAAATCTTCTTCAGATACATTACATACATACAATACAGGTTTTTGCGTCAACAAACAAAGTTGTTTCATTAAAATAACTTCATCATCTTCTACATTAAACGTACTAGCTGGCTTCCCTGCATTTAAATGTTCGCACAAACGTTTTAATAACTGATGCATAATTACCGCTTCTTTATCTGCCGATTTCGCTTTTTTCGCCCAACGATCTACTTGTTGTTCAATCGATTGCACATCTGCTAAAAGCAGTTCTGTATTAATAACCTCAATATCCCGAACAGGATCTACACTCCCCATATTGTGCAAGATATCTTCATCATCAAAACAACGCACCACTTGAACAATCGCATCAACTTCACGAATATTGGCTAAAAATTGATTCCCTAAACCTTCTCCTTGATAAGCACCTTTAACGAGACCTGCAATGTCCACAAATTCTATCGCAGCAGGAACAATTTTTTCCGTACGCACCATTTTAGCTAAAACAGCTAAACGATCATCAGGTACTTCAACAATTCCAACATTTGGTTCTATCGTACAAAAAGGATAATTAGCAGCTTCCGCTTTATGTGTATGCGTAACCGCATTAAACAGTGTACTTTTACCAACATTTGGTAATCCCACAATTCCAACTTTTAACATATGATTATACTTTTATATTATTTTACAAAAAAAAGAAACATTTTTGTTAATTTTTATGCAAAACATAAGAAAAAGGTAATTTTCCTTCCTGGAACACATTTACCCAAACAGAATTATAGTCGTTAGATTTAACAGACAAAGTAATCTTAAGACCCTTAACAAAAATATCACTATTTTTATGTGAAAAATTATAACATTTTCCCGATATTTTATCTAAAATTTTTCCACAAAAACATTCAGGTCTATAACAAGTTTCCCCTAATTTCAACGTATACATAGTACCTTCTATCCGATCCTGTAGGATAACAGATTCACCATTATCTGAGACTTGTTTTAAAACAAACTGATCCATTATAAGATCTTCTAAATATGCATAAACGCAACGCCCATTGATTAAAAAAATATACTTTTCTTTCCCATTCGGTAATTTTATTGTTCCATGATACTGAACTTGAAAAGGAATTGGATCTAGTGATATTAATGTCCATTCAGACTTATATTCCTCTAATGGTAAAAATAAATTTCTACCCAACAACATTTTAAACAAAAAACATGTACACAAAACGATGCACCCTACTTTACTACTTTTGCCAAAAAAATTCTGGATGATCATTGTCCCCCCATTGTTGATGTATTTGTAATTTTACGTTATCTGAAAATTCTGAAAAACTAATATCCAATTCTTTACAACGAAACACCACATTTTGTAAACATTCAGCATGTATCGTCGTGATAACCCAATATCCCGATAAACTTGCATAAAAAGCTGCTCGAGCCGTCTCGGCATCTCTTATTTCTCCCACAAGGATAACATCAGGATCTTGCCTTAATATTGCTTGCATCGCTCCTGCAAAAGTGTAACCTCTTTTTTCCTGAATTTCAGATTGCGTAATATTTGCTATTTCTGCTTCAATCGGATCCTCCACAGAAATAACCTTCCGACCATTTTCAGCAAAAAATTTTGCTAAAGTATAAGCCGTCGTCGTTTTACCACTTCCTGTACTTCCAGAAATTAAAATCATTCCTGAATGAGAAGAAGATATCATCTCTGATAAATAAGTCACTAAATCTCTTGGTAAATCTAAAGCATTCAAATCGAATGGAAACAATTCTTCACTTAATAAGCGCAAAACTAAGCTTTGAGATATCTCACTTGCAATAAAAGATAAACGAAAAAATATAATTTTACCATCAATTTCATAATAAAAATGACCTTCCCGGCTATATAAAGCATTATCTTGATTTAAATTAGCTAAAGCAAATAAAGTTTTTATAATATTTTTACCTTCTTCCAAAGGTATCATCTTTTTTTCAGTCAAAACACGATTTATTCTAAACTTAATGCTAGTAAAATCTTTGCCTACCGTCAAAAAAACATCTGATGCTTTCAAATGAAACGCTTCAATAAGAATATCTGCCCTTTCTATTTTCGACGGTACATCTTTTTTTATTAAACTATTTGGTAACGTAAGTATCCATGAACCTCCTGTTGCTTTTTCTAATGCTTGCAAACATTTCTTTGGCAAAGGAATCCCACATTCCAGTAAATAAACATCTGATCTTAATTGATAATATCTCCAACCAAAATGTTGAAGCAAATTAAAAACTGCAACAGAATCGTTAGGTTTAATGTTGATGAGGGCACGAACCCGCATGTGATTTATCACAACCGCACGCACATGACGAAGAATGTTTGAAATCCGTTTCATAAAAACCATGCCCTTTAAATATAATTCCAGAACCACCACCAATTTTCTTTTGCAAAGCAGGCTTATGGCATTCTGGACATATCGTACGGGCTGGCTCGCTCATCGAATGAAATATTTCAAAAGACTTTCCGCACTCTAAACAAACATAATCATACGTTGGCATAGTATCTATCTTTACAACACTTCTTAACATTTTTTGCAAGGCGAAAAAAGAAATTATTTTTTTATAAAACGATATAATTTCTGACTCCAAATTGGGCCTGCATAATCTACTCCTATTCTTGGTGTA
Source organism: uncultured Opitutales bacterium (assembly GCA_934700265.1). Taxonomy (GTDB): domain Bacteria; phylum Verrucomicrobiota; class Verrucomicrobiia; order Opitutales; family UBA9783; genus UBA1183. Next base: position 6,500 of record CAKUXH010000043.1, on the reverse strand, counting down.
ACTATCGAATCTCTTATAATTCCCTGCTCAATCCAAAGATTGGACGATTGAGAACACGGTAAACCATTAAAAGATAAATCTATCCCTAAACGTTTAGTTAACCTTCCCGGTCCATTTGCTCCATTAACGGAACGAATAAGGATAGCAGAAGGCTTCCCTTCTGAACCCGTTGTCAAATTCAACATAGTATGTATGCCATAACAAAGATAAACGTACCAAAAATCTTTAGGTCCAAACATAACAGCATTACGCTTTGTTTTCCCAAACCTTGCATGCGAAGCTAAATCTTCCGGTCCCAAATAAACCTCTACTTCCGTAATTTCAAAAGATAAGGTCTCCCCATTAATATAACGACATAATAGACACCCGATTAAATTACGTGCGATCTCCACAGGATCTAAACTTATAAATCTAAACATAAATTTTTCAAAAACTGCCATCTAATTTAAAAAATTTTTCAACATCTAACAAGCTTAAAATCTACGCTGCAAGCAATTGTGAATAACTTGTAAAAAACTTCATCTTGCAATCCTTCAAAAAATAGAATTTGTTTATACTTACGTTTTAAACAATTTTATATTTTAATAATTAAAATGTATAAAAAACGTGTATTTTAACGAAAAAACTGGCAACAAGCGTGCATATCTATGTTAACCATAGGAAACTTTTTTATAATATTTTATAAATTCACAAAAAATGTGAATAACATATCTGTATTATCATGACACAAACAACTTCATCCACAGATTTGTTAAATACTTTAAAAGAAAATTTAAAAAAGCTTTTCTCTACTGATATTTATAATACATGGTTTAACCCTCTAAAGTGTTCAGACGCTACTGAAGAAAATAAAATTACTATTCTTACAAACAATGATTTTTCATGCATGTGGCTACAAAACAACTATCAAGAATTGTTTGAAACCAAATTAGCACAATTAGCTGGACACCCCATCGTTGTTGAATTCAAAAGTGAGGATGAACAAGGAGAAAAAAAAGCTCCCGTAAAAACGCAACCCAAAACCATAAAAGCAGCTTCTGCTCCTTCCTCAATTTCTTCGGGACAAGGCTTACTTCCTCAAAATACATTTTCTAATTTCATTGTTGGAGCAAACAGTCAATTAGCACATGCTGCAGCGATTGCCGTCGCCAATGCTCCTGGGCGAGCTTACAATCCTCTATTTTTATATGGCAACACAGGCTTAGGGAAAACCCACCTTATGCAAGCGGTTGGTCATCATATTTTACAAAACCAACCTCAAGCAAAAATTACTTATATAACTACAGAACGCTTCACAAATGACTTCATCTTTGCCATTCAAGAAAATCAGCTATCCAAATTTCGAAAAAAATACCGTGGATCTGATGTTCTCCTCATTGATGATATTCACTTTTTAGCAGGCAAAGAACGCATACAAGAAGAATTTTTCCATACATTCAATGAATTATTTGAAACACAACGACAAATTTTTCTATGTAGCGATCGTCCAGCTTCTGAAATTGCAAAATTAGAAAGTCGTCTCGTTTCTCGATTTCAATGGGGCCTTGTCTGCGATATTCAACCACCGGACTTTGAAACACGTGTTGCTATCCTTACTAAAAAAGCTCAATCAATGAATCTAATTTTAGATAAAGAAGTTATTGAGTTTTTAGCAGAACGTGTTACTAAAAACGTTCGTCGAATGGAAGGAGCTCTCAATCGTATTCTAGGGTACCAAAGATTATTACATACAACAGTACTCTCTATTGAAAAAGTTGAAAGCATTCTACAAGATATTCTGCAAGAAGAGCTAGCCACACGTGTTACTATCGAAGATATACAAAAGAAAATCTGTGATTTTTACCACCTTCCTATGGCAGATTTACTAGGTAAAAAACGTCCTGCTAACATTGCGTTTCCTCGTCAAGTGGCTATGTACTTGTGTCGTTTATTAACGCAAGCCTCCTTGCAAGAAATTGGCATTGCCTTCGGGGGTAGAGATCATGGTACTGTTATCCACGCCTGTAAAAGTGTTGAAAATACATTGCAACAAGAGCCAACAACCAAACGAACATTGCAATTTTTGCAACAAAAATTGATTAATAAGGAATAATCTTTTATGTCTAAACTTACAGAAGACCAAATCAATCAAATTCGCACCTGGATTCCTCAAATGCATTCTATTAGCGAATTTCAAACAAAACTAAACGAAACCTTTCATCAACACTTTACTTACCTTGAAACAAGATTTATTTTAGATGACTTAGATTTAGAAATCAAAAAAACAGAAAAAAAATTATCCGAAAATCCAGTCAAATTATCTGAAGAAATATCTGAAAATCCCTTACCTGTTTGTGGAGGCGTTCAGGTAAATGTTGATCCTGTAACTCGTCCAGGTATGGTATGCAACGGTACCGTTACCTTCTCTGATGGTCAAAAAGCACAATGGAGTCTAGACCAATTAGGACGTCTTGGACTAAAGCCATCACAACAAGGCTACCAACCCTCCCAAGAAGACATTTCAGCTTTTCAAGAAAATCTACAACAAAAATTATCTGAACTTTCTCAACGTAACTCTTTTGGATTGTAAACCATGAAAGTGTATCTTGATTTATTAAAACATGTACTTGAAAATGGCGAGAAACGTAAAGACCGTACAGGCGTAGGTACCATTAGTTTTTTTGGGACACAAATGCGAATTGATATTTCTCAATCATTTCCTTTATTAACCACCAAAAAAGTTCATTTTAAATCACTAGCATACGAACTTCTTTGGTTCTTAAAAGGTGATACAAATATCAAATATCTTCAAGATAATAATGTACGCATTTGGAATGAATGGGCAGATGAAAATGGTAATTTAGGTCCTGTTTATGGAGCTCAATGGCGTCATTGGAAGTGTGTAGACGGTAGAACTATTGATCAAATAAAAAATGTTATTGAAGGCATAAAAAACGATCCTTTTGGACGTCGACACATCGTGTCCGCTTGGAATGTTGGAGAAATTGATAAAATGGCACTTCCTCCCTGTCACTCTTTCTTTCAATTTTATGTTACAAGTAATAAGTACTTAAATTGTCAGCTTTATCAAAGAAGTGGTGACCTATTTTTAGGCGTTCCATTTAATATTGCTTCATATGCCTTATTGACATATATGGTTGCACAAGTCTGCGATTTAAAGCCAGGTACTTTTGTACATACATTAGGAGATGCTCATATTTATCAAAATCATTTGGAACAAGTTCATACCCAATTACAACGTGAACCTAAATCATTACCCACGCTAAAGTTAGATCCATCAATTAAAAATATCGATGATTTTACCTTCGAATCTTTTACTGTAGAAAATTACGATCCATACCCAACGATTAAAGCACAAGTTGCCGTTTGATATCATGCCAGAAATGAAAGCAATTGCCGCAATGGCATTAAACAGAACTATAGGTTACCATCAAGAATTGCCTTGGCATATTCCGGAAGAGTTAAAACACTTTCGAACAACCACATTGCATCAAACACTTTTAATGGGTAGAAAAACTTTTGAGTCAATGGGCTCGCATCCATTACCTCAGCGAACAACCTATATCCTTACAACAAAAAATACGAAGTATAAAGGCGTGCAAACTATCCATTCGATCAATGAGCTCGCAAACATTAATGAAACCATTTGGTTATGCGGTGGTGCTAAAATTTACGAACAGTTTTTGCCTCTCTGCTCTGAATTGATACTTACTGTCATTCAAAAAAATTTTGATGGAGATACTTTTTTCCCACCTTTTGAGCATTTATTTTCGTTAAAAAAAATTATAAACCACACTGATAACTTTGAGATCCAACATTGGGTTCGAAAAAATAAAAATTAAATTATTAAAATTTTTATATCTAATAAAATCATATGCTCTATTTTGAGTCTAATTTTTCGAGCTTTCGATAAAATGTTCTTCGGGGAATCCCTAACAAACGTGCTGCTTCTGATTTATTGCCATTTGTTTTTCTTAATGTTTCCCGTATAAGCAAATTTTCATTTTGTTCTAACTCCGAAGGTTCTTCTGCCTTTGAAGAATTAGAAACAAAAAACTTAGGATCTAGCATTTCTTTAGTCAAAACACATCCTGCATGCATAACAACTGAATTTTCAGCAAAATTACGTAATTCACGAATATTGCCAGGCCAAATATAATTTTCTAAAATTGAATATATTTCTTCTGTTAGAATAGGAATAGCACAATCATTTTCCTTTGAAAATAATGAAAAATAATGTTGTAATAATAAACGAATATCTGATTTTCTTTCACGTAATGAAGGTAACCGAATTTCAACGACATTCAAGCGATAATATAAATCTTCTCGAAAATGTCCCGCTTTCACCTCTTCTTTCAAATTACGATTAGTTGCACAAACTAAACGAACATCTAGTGGTACGATTTGACTACTTCCTAAACGCTCTATCGATTTTGTTTCTAAAAAACGTAATAGTTTTATTTGTACATTGGCATTAATTTCTCCAATTTCATCTAAAAATAAAGTTCCACCATTTGCAGATTCAAACAAGCCAATATGCCGCTGCATTGCTCCTGTAAAAGCACCTCGTTCATGCCCAAATAATTCAGATTCTATTAAATTTTCAGGTAATGCAGCACAATGAACAGGAACAAAAGGCTTATTATGTCTTAAACTTAATTGATGAAGTTGCTGTGCGACCAATTCTTTACCTGTTCCTGTTTCCCCTGTAATTAATACAGTTGTTTTAGTAGGAGCAACTTTTCTTAAGGTTTCTAAGATTTGATTAAAGGCTTTTGTTTTTCCAACCATTCGCAAAGACTTTGGTAAAATTACTTCTGGTTTCTTTTCTTGATTTTTATCCAAAATCGCACGCTTAACAATACTTTCTAATTTATCCAATTGTATTGGTTTACTAACAAAATCATAAGCACCTCGCTTCATTGCTTCAACTGCAGTCTCTATAGAACCATAAGCTGTCATCATTATGCACTTAGGCTTATTAGGAAGTGTTAAGGCTTTATCCACAACACTCATTCCACTTTGCTGTCCCATGCGTAAATCTGTTATAATGACATCAAATCGTTCAACATCCATAAGATTTAATGCTTCTGATGGTTGACTTGCCTGATAAACATCAAAATCTTCCGAAAACATTTGCGCTAAACCTTCACGCGTATGCTTTTCATCATCAACAATAAGTAAAACACCCTGCATAACTTACTTTTTTATTTCCTGCAAATTAGCAATCGCTTGCATAACTTTGTCACTTATCGCTTGCATAGGATCCATATCCTTTTGACATTCAACAAAGTCCTCAGGCATCAACGGTTTTCCAAAAACAATTGAGATATAATGTTTAAACTTTGGCCATTTTGCACCTTTAGGCCATGCTTCAAAAGATCCAAATATCCTTACTGGAATAACTGGAACATTTGCTTTCATCACAAATAAGCCAATTCCCTTTTTTGCTCTCTGCAAAATCCCAGAAGAAGAACGTGTCCCTTCAGGAAACATCAAAACTGGATTTCCCTCTTTCAACAATTGCAAAACTCGTTTAATTGAATGAATATCGCTCCCCTTATCTCGATCTACTCCAATCATGTAAAGTCGCTTAAAAAACCAACCAATCCCTCTTTTAAATAAAGTTTTTCGAGCAAAAGAGTAAACAGGTTGACGATTGGCATGAACAGCAATTAACGGTGGATCTAGATAACTTACGTGGTTGCCCGCAAGAATAAAGCCACCACTTTTCGGTATATTTTCTAAACCATAAAGCTTGCCATGGTACCCCAATTTAAAGATAATCTTAAAAAAAGTACTTACTAACCGATAACAAAAAGAAAGATTTGCTTTCATTATAAAAAAGGTATATGACTTTTTTTTGAAAATTTAAAGAATAATATGATAGAAGATCAAGTTTGGTTAAATTCTTTGCAAGAAACTATAAAAAATTTGGGAGGACGGCCTTCATGGAATACTTATTTTATGTCCATTGCATTGCTACTATCAGCTCGTTCAAGTTGTGAACGTCTTCAAGTTGGTTGCGTGCTTGTATCGGGAGATAAAAATAAAAATCGTATCATTGCTGCTGGTTATAACGGTTTTCTTCCTGGACTTCCTCATCGTTCCATCTTACGTGATGGCCATGAACAAGCAACGGTTCATGCGGAACAAAATGCTTTAGCAGATGCAGCTCGCCGTGGTGTTACCACACAAGACGCAATCACTTACGTCACACACTTCCCATGCATAAATTGCACAAAAATGCTTTTAGCTGCTGGTATAAAACATTGCTACTATCATGAGGATTATCACAACGATACACTTGTCTTTGATTTGTTTAATGAAGCAAACGTACCTTTAGAAAAATATTAACACTATGGAAAAACTCCCATTTAAACATTTAACAGGCTTTGTTCTTTTATCCAACATTTCCAGTGATAAACCTGAAAATCATTCTGTAGTTGTTGTTATCCAGCATAATGAAACCATTGGAACTATGGGATTATGCATAAACC
>CAKUXH010000042.1 GCA_934700265.1 uncultured Opitutales bacterium | reverse complement strand
CTCAAATATTGACTGAAGCTGCAATAATTTGCCTAATGACTCAAAACTACCTTCGAGCGTAAAATTCTCCAACTTTTGTGTTTGAAAACCTTTTTGAGTCAATTTTTCTACCGAACCATTGTCTTTTAAAAACTTACATAAATTATCTACCTTTCTTTGAAAAGCTTCTTTGCGCTCAAATGATTTTACATCTGCAATCACTTTTTCTCGAACAGCATCCATCTCGGGTAAATATGACGGCAAAAATTTATTAAGCACAATCACAACAACACCATTCTTAACAGAAACAGGCTCACTTAAGAAATGATCTTCATTCAAATCAAAAGCCCGGCGCAAAACATCCTTTGATAGACCTTTTTTCTCAGGAATGTTATCACGCGTATAAGGATCTATCGAACGAATACAACGTGCATCATTTTTATCAACTAAAGCTTTCCAAGCTTCACTGTCTAACGCGATACTTTTATCATAAACATCTAAAACAAACTGCGAAGCACTATCGTTTGCTAAACGATTTAAATGTTCCGTTTCTAAGGCCAATCGAACACGCTCTTTAATTTCCTTAAATTCAGGAACTTTTCCATCTTTACCCACAAAAGAATCCTTATGCTCATCAAAGAACATTTCCACATCTTTCTCTGAAATAGATGGCATCTGCTCCATATATTTTTTATTTTCGAAAAAGAGCAAAGTTACATCCGCACGTTGACCTATCATATAATCAGACTTATGAGCATCATAATATTTGCGCAAATCATTCTCATGTACTTTTTCAATCGGTTTTTCTTCATTTTTAACAACAATATAATCAAAATTATAAGTTGCCTTCAAATGCTTGAAAAATAGCTCACTCTCTTGTGGTAAAACAAATCCAGATTTTTGCATAGAACCACGCACCTGATCGCACAAAAAATCCTCTACCAACAAGCTACGCAATGAGTAAGATTTACCAAAGTTCTGCTTCCAATTCTTTAGATAAGTATTATAAATATCTGCCTTAAAATTTTTATTCTCATCACAAAACAATGGTAGGGTTTTTACAAAACCTCCTAAAATTTCTTCTGAAGGTTCAGGTAAACGCAAATCTCGAGCAATGCTTAAAAGAAGCAAACGATAAATTGCATATCCTTGGGCAGATTCCATCCAGGCATTTTCTTCATTCCCTGTATGTAAAGCAATGCTAATGGCTCCATTACGAACCACATGCTCCAATTGAGCTCGATCATTTAAATCGAACCCAAACAAGGTCATCTTTTGTGCTTTTTTACCACTCACCAAACCTGGCGTACTTCCAATCGTAAATACAAAAGGAACTACAATAACAATCAACAAAAAACCGAACAACCATTTTCGATTTTTCTCCAAAAAAACTTGAATTCCACTTAACATTTTCTTCCCTTACCATTCAAATTTATCCCCAGCTTTTAGCGAACGTGTAAATTCAACCAATAACTGAATAACCCATTCAATATCATCTAAACAAGCTAATTCATGAGGTGTATGCATATAACGCAATGGAATACTTACCAAACCGGTAGCCACCCCTTCCCGTGACATCTGAATAACACGCGCATCCGTACCAGTAGGTCCCGATTCAGCCTCAACCTGATAAGGAATTTTTAAGCGCTCAGCACAAGCCTTCAATTCTGAAAATACCCGTGGACAAATGTTTGGACCACGTGCAATAATCGGACCTGCGCCTAATTTAAATTCACCTAATTTATTGCTATCACCATCCGGGAAATCGGTAGCATGTCCAACATCAACGGCAATTCCTATATCAGGATGTACTTCATATGCAGCTGGAATAGCTCCACGCGTTCCAATTTCTTCCTGAGTTGTAGATACCGCTGTTAAAGAAGCAGCCATTTCTTCTTTGGCTAAACGCCGTAAAACTTCCTGAACGACATAAGTACCTCCACGATCATCAATACCACGTGCACACAATGCACCATTATCCATATAAAAAGGCTCATTATCGTACACAACAGCATCCCCCACCGAAACTTTTTTCATAGCTTCCTCTTTGCTACGTGCTCCAATATCGATCCAAATGGACTGCAATTTTGGCATTTGTTTACGCTCTTCTGCTGTTAACAAATGAATAGCGCGACGCCCCGTGATTCCATATACAAAACCATTTTCAGTCAAAATTCGAACTTTACGCCCTGAAATCAATCCAACATCATGCCCTCCTATGGTATCAAAAAACAAAAAGCCATCTTTATTAATATAACGAATGATAAAACCAATTTCATCCATATGCCCTGTCATCAAAACACGAGGAGATCCCTTTGAATTAATCGTAGCAATACGATTACCCAATGCATCCTTCTTCACAGATTCTGCAACTGGAGAAACATACTTTTCAATTACTTTTTGAGCTTCAAACTCATACCCAGAAGGCGAAGAAGCATGCAATAAATCTAACAAAAAAGGATCTGCTGATGTTTTAATTGGTTTTCTAATTTCTTTATTTTCTATATCAGTCTTCATAATGCATTGATTTTTTTAATTGTAAAACAACTTCATCGGATGTCAATCTCCGTGTTAATTCAAATGCGAATGGAAATACCGCCCCAGGTCCACGTCCTGTAAGTATACGACCATCCACAACAACAAAATTCTGCGCATCACACCCTGGCAATTGATCGGCCACACAATCATGCGCCGTAAATTTCTTAGGTAAACACCCCGCACATTTCAACAAAACAGGAGCCGCACAAATAGCCGCAATCCATCTTCCCGCTTCAGAAAATTCACGAAGCATTGATAAAATTTTAATATTTTCCTGCAACTTAAAAACACCAGCACCTCCAGGAATAAATACTCCATCAAACAGTTCAAATTTTACTTCTGCTAATAACTGATCGGCTTTACAAGTAATCGCATGCGCTCCACACACTTCTATCCGATCTGTAACACTTGCCGTAACAACTTCTACCCCAGCTCTTCGTAAAATATCCAATGGAACAATAGCCTCAGCTTCCTCAAAGCCAGGAAATAAAACTAATAATAATCTATTAACCTTCATTACGATGATAATTATACCTGTAATTTCAAATATCGTCAATAGGTTTTTATTAAAAATATAAAAAAAGAAAGGCTCTTTCGAGCCTCCTTTTAAATAAAATAATTCTTGAATTAACGTTTCGAGAACTGAAAGCGCTTACGAGCTCCTGGACGACCTGGCTTCTTACGTTCCTTGCTACGTGCATCACGTGTTAACAAACCAGCCTTTTTCAACAATGGGCGCCATTCTGGATTCATCTTCTCCAAACCACGAGCTATCCCTAAAACAATAGCCTCAACCTGGCCCATGTATCCTCCTCCGGAAACAAATGCACGGAAATTTACACCATTTTCATCTCCAACGGTACGAAAAGGTTTTACCAATAAAGCATTTACTTCATCAGATAATTTTGAACGATCAAGTTCTTTACCATTAATTGCCCAAACACCCGTTCCCTTAGAAAGACGAACCTTGGCAACAGCAGCCTTACGGCGTCCTACGGTTACAAATTCTTCAACTTTTACGTTTGCCATAACAATGTTCTCCTTATTTACTTATCCAATGCAATCGGCGATTGTGCTGCATAAGGATGGTTTTCACCTACACAAATACGCAACTTTTTTAACATTTGACGAGCTAAACGATTCTTTTGCATCATACCACGAACAGCATTCATGATAATAAACTCTGGATGTTTAGCACGAACTTCATCTAGTGTACGTACATGTAAACCACGCTGAAACCCAGAATAAGCAGCATATGTCTTATCCGTTTCCTTGTGACCTGTAACTTTTACTTGCTCAGCATTGATAACGACGACGTAATCACCTGTATCACAATGTGCTGTATATAAAGGCTTGTTGCGTCCACGCAAAATATTAGCAATTTCCACTGCCAATCGACCTAAAATTTTACCCTTTGCATCGATAAGATACCACTTCTTATCGGCTACATTTGTCTGTGTAACTAACGTTGTGTTCATCCAAAAATTCTTTTATATATATTAGAAACTTAAAAAATTGACTCATTGTCAAGCTTATAATCAAAAATACACCTTATTTTATATTTTTATCTCAAACAAAAATCTTTTATAGACATTTTAAAAAAAATTTGTCATAATAAAATTAAAGGAAACGAGATGAATTTACAAGAATGCTTAATTTTATTAAAAAATCAGATTATATTTGAAGAAACTTCTGAAAAAGAAGAAGGAAAAATTTTATATACCTATGAAGGTCATATCTGCAAATTTTATCAACTTAACCACACACTCTATTGGGAATGTTCTCTAGGACCAAAACTTGAAAATACACCGCAAATAAGCCAAAAGCTGAGTCAACTCTTGCAATTCAATTTAAAACGAATGACATTTTTAGATGAAACCCTTTTTTTTGATTCAAAAACCCAACACTTATATTTACGCAAACAAATTAATTCAAAAAACCTATACTCAGAAAACTTAACAACTTTATGGGAAGATTTCATCCTTAATACAGAAACCATTAAAGATCGTTTCTTCCCATCTCAGGAGTAATTTAATGAAGTTTTTTAAACATATTTTTTTATTTTTTTTAAGCTTTCTAGCTGTGATATTAAACGCCCAATTAGCAAGCAAAAATATCACAGATCACCAAGCAATAATTCCGAATTCTAGTTTAAAAGAAAGTACTCCCCTACCCTCTAATGATAAATTCGAAACGCCATTACAAACAAACGCTTCATATAATACACCTATAAACGATAAATCAGTATCTAACCAAGAACCAAACCAAGAACCAATCATAGAATCTTGCACTAAAAAATCCTATGATAATCCTATTCAAGAGAACAAATTATTAAATAACGAATCGATTGATACTGCTTCATTAAACATCCCCATTATTGACCATCAATTCTGGCCATCCACTAAATCTTATCTTTATTTACGCGATAAAACACTCGGAGAAGTTATTCAAGATTTCTGCAAAATGCAAGACGTCAACGTCGTTTTAAGCGATAAACTTCAAAAAAATACTCAAAAAGTTCATCAATCGTTTGAAAAAGCTTATCCCATAAACATTTGGAATCAATTAACTAAAACCTATGGACTTCTATGGTTTTTTGATGGCCATGTTTTATACGCTTATGAATCCGGAGAAATTGAGACAAAAATTTTAAAAATACATCCACATCAAATAGATCCCCTTTTAAATTTAACAACTCAATTAGATTTTTATGGTTCCAATATTGGTATTAACCCTATGAAAGAAGCAGGAATCATTGTTGTTAGTGGTGCACCTAAAATGATTCAATTTTTTGAAGATACAACGAAAAACATGCAATTTTATAAAAGCATAGATATGGATGTTCAAGATATCAAAGTATTTACCTTAAAGCATGCTTGGGCAGATGACAAAACCATTGGAAATTTAACCATTCCAGGAGTTGCCACAATGCTTAACAACATCTTAGGCAAAACTGTAGAACAAAAATCTACATTTCCACACTCACAAACTGCCAATGCACAAAGAATTAAATCTGTAAAAGATTTAGAAAAAGAACCTACCAAAAACGACAATGAAGAAGCTCCACAGATAATATTACCCGAAGGCGGCTTAATCACAACCGATACACGTCAAAATGCTATTGTTGTTAAAGATTACACAAAAAATCTTCCTTTATATGAAAACATCATTAAGAAGTTAGATATACCTCTAGAACTTATTGAAATTCAAGCTGCCATTGTCAACGTTAGCAAAAACTGCGGACTTTCTTTGGGAATAAAACAATTAAATCTTCAAAGTAAAAATACATCCCATTCCATAGAGTTTCAACCTATTAACGATAAAAGCTCCGACGATAAATTTACATTTAGTCTGAAAGGCATTGTTAACGGCAGGGAATTCCTAACAACCATCAATGCTTTAGAAAGTGAACACCAAAGTAAAATACTCGCTCGACCTTCTGTTATCACGATGAACAATATGGCCGCCCTTATGGAACAAACACAAACCTACTACTTGCCCATTAAAGGTACAAAAAGCGGTGATCTATATTCTATAACAGGTAGCACAAAATTACACGTTACACCTCACCTTATATCACAAAACAATACCAAACAAATTCAACTTATATTAGATATCAAAGATGAAACGATTACCCCAGGAGCAACAACTGAAGATAAAAGTAATGTAAGCTCTTCAAACATTTCTACTCAAGCAATTGTTTATGAAGGACAAAGTGTTCTCATTGGTGGATACTTTACGGAACATTACGCCGATGGAAATTCAGGTGTACCTGTACTTAAAGATATCCCTATATTAGGACACCTCTTCAAAAACTCAACCAAAGATAAAGAAACTTCTGAACGACTTTTTTTAATAACGCCCAAGATCATTCACCTATCTGCCAGTGAAGATCATTACAGCGGCCTTTTTGAAACTCCATCTACTTTCTTAAAACCTTCTGAACGCATTCGTATGTCTCACCTAAAAAAATGATAAGATATTAAAATAAGCCATCTTAAAGATGGCTTATTTTAATATGGCAATGGGAAACGCCGACACAATGCTTCAACTTTTTTTCTGATTTCATCGCTACCTTCTGAATTTGCCTCATTTAAAGTTTGATGCATTAAATCTGCAATCAAGTCCATCTCAATTACCCCCATACCTCGTGAACTTACCGCAGCAGTTCCAATACGCAAGCCACTCGTTTGAAACGGGCTACGTGTTTCCCCTGGTATTGTATTGCGATTAACAGTAATTTTATTCTTTTCTAGCAACTCTTGGGCTTGTTTACCTGTCAAATTGGGATGAGAAACTCTCAAATCTACTAAAAATAAATGATTATCCGTTCCATCGCTTACCAGTTTATATCCTTCAGATTTAAAATGTTCTGCAAGCCGTTTTGTATTATCAATAATAGCTTGTTGATATACCTTAAATTCTGGCATTAATGCTTGTTTAAAACAAACTGCTTTGCCAGCAATTGTATGCATCAATGGTCCTCCTTGTGTCCCAGGAAAAACAATTGAATCGAGTGCTTTTGCATAACATTCCTTGCAAAGAATAAGTCCACCACGAGGTCCTCGCAAAGTTTTATGCGTCGTCGTAGTTACAAAATCTGCATAAGGTACAGGTGATGGATGCAAGCCAGCTGCCACTAATCCTGCAATATGTGCAATATCTGCCAACAAATATGCCCCACATTTTTTAGCGATCTCACCCATTCGCTTAAAATCTATAATACGTGGATAAGCTGAAGCTCCTACAGTAATCATATTCGGCTTCTCACGCATAGCTACAGCTTCTAAACCATCGTAATCAATCAACCCTGAATTTAAATCAACCCCATAATGAACAACATTAAAAAGCATTCCACTGATATTTTTAGAATAACCATGAGATAAATGCCCACCACAATCTAACTGCATTGTTAACAACTTATCTCCTGGCTTCAAAACCGAAAGATAAACAGCAACATTTGCTTGTGTCCCTGAATGAGGTTGAACATTCGCATGCTCGGCTCCAAAAATCTGCTTAGCACGCTCAATCGCTAGCTGTTCAACTTGATCAACACAGTAGCATCCCCCATAGTAACGTTTTTGTGGATATCCTTCAGCATATTTATTCGTTAAAATACTACCAACAGCTTCCATAACGGCAGGTAATGTAAAGTTTTCAGAAGCAATTAGTTCCAAACCAGAATCTTGACGAACTTTTTCTTGCCGAATCAAGTCAGCAATTTCTGGATCAAATAAATCTAATGATTGTACAGGAATGCTCATACAATTTAAAAAATCTACTTAGCTCAACTTGCTCAAGAAAAAAAATTAATTTTTATAAAATTTATCATTCTTTGGGCACTACCTGATAACCATCTTTAGAATCAAGAATAATCCAACCCATATCTGATAATATTTGCCGAATTTCATCTGACTTTTGGAAATCTTTTGCTTTTTTAGCTACCCAACGTTGCTCAGCCATCCGCTTAACAGGAATCGGAACAAAAATCTTTTTTTCTTGAGACACAATCTTAATACCCAATGAAAACATACATGCTGCCAACTCAGATAAAAACATATCATCTTTTTCTGCAGTACCACAGGGATATTGATTCAAGAAAGAAAATAAAAAACCTAATGCCTTAGGCGTGTTCACATCATCTAACATCGCTTTAAAGAAATCTTGAAAATATGTACATTTTTCTGGTAACTGAACATTTTCACATAATTCATTAAATGCATCTGTAGTTATATTCCATTGTTTCAAAATTTTCAAAACATAATTTTGAATTCGATGTAAAGCACTTTGAGCAGATTGCAGCAAATCAAATGTAAAATTCAATGCTTGACGATAATGTCCAGCAGATAAAGCATATCGAACAACATTTGCATCGTATTTCTTTTCCTGCAACATATCTAAAGTAAACAAATTACCCAAACTTTTAGACATCTTTTGCCCTTCAACTTTCAAATGAGCAATATGCAACCAATGTTTTACAAAAGGACCTCCATAAGCTGCTTCCGATTGAGCAATCTCATTTTCATGATGAGGAAAACACAAATCCACACCTCCTGCATGCAAATCTACCGTTCTACCTAAGTATTTATGCGACATGGCACTACATTCAATATGCCATCCAGGACGCCCATTTCCCCAAGGACTCTTCCAAAAAACATCTCCATCTTCAGGTTTATAAGCTTTCCATAATGCGAAATCAGCAACCCGTTCACGATCATATTCATCCGCATCATTAGAACGCCCTGCACTATTTTGTTCCTGCGTCTGTAATGTACGTGAATCTAAATGAGATAATTTACCATAATCAGGAAACGAAGAAATTCTAAAATAAACTGATCCTCCTCGTTCATAAGCACACCCCTTTTCAATCAATATACGAATTAATTCTTGTTGTACATCAATTGTTTCTGTTGCTTTAGGAGTAACATCTGGCTTTAATAAATTTAAGCGTTCACAATCACGTTCAAAAATTTCAGTCCAATGTTCTGTATAATCCTTCAAAGATTGACCTTCTGATTGTGCACCATGTATTGTCTTATCATCAACATCTGTTAAATTTCTAACATAACAAAACTTAATACCTAGAAGTTTAAGCAATCGTAAAACTGTGTCCTGTATAACGTATGTTCTAAAGTTTCCAACATGAGCAGGTCCATAAACAGTTGGTCCACAACAATAAACCCCAAAAATTTTCCCATTTTCAGGCTCTATCTCATCACAAACTCGAGTTTGTGTATTAAATAAAACTAATTTCATTCTTAAATTCTAAACATCAACATCGGATTTACATCCTGAATAGTATGATTAATCC
>CAKUXH010000041.1 GCA_934700265.1 uncultured Opitutales bacterium | reverse complement strand
GCGACTTGCGTGAATCTCCTGCATTCCCAATTATCGAGCGATTGCAGCGCTTGGGCGTAGAAATTGACTACTATGATCCTTTCGTGCCAGAAATTCCAAATTCTCGTTGCTTCTCTCATTTGTGTGGCAAGCAATGTATCAATTTAACATCAGATGCTATTGGGGATTATGACGTTTGTTTAATGCTTACATTACATAAAGATGTGCCGTATGAAATGATTGCTGAAAATGCAAGAAGCATTGTAGATACTCGCAATTGTATGCATCAATATGCAACAAACTGTAAAGTTATAAAGGCATAAAAATGAAAAATATTGCTGTTGTTGGTTGTGGATATTGGGGAAAAAATCTTGTAAGGAATTTTTACGAGTTGGGGGTATTAGCTGCTGTATGTGATCCTGTGGAGGCGGTTGCCAAGAAGTTTTCGGAACAGTATAGCGTGCCATCAAAGACGTGGCTAGAGATTTTAAAGGATAAAACAGTACATGGTGTTGTTTTGGCTGTACCAGCTGTTCTACATGCTCAGTTGTGTTGTGAGGCCATAAAAGCTGGCAAAGATGTTTATGTTGAAAAACCTTTGGCCCTTACCGAAGAAGAGGGATCACAGATAAAGAATGCCCTAAAAGCTTCCTCGCAAATTCTTCTGGTGGGGCATCTACTGCAGTATCATCCTGCAGTGGTAAAAATCAAAGAATTGTTAAAATCTGGTGTCCTAGGTAATTTGAAATACATTCGTTCTCATCGTTTCAATATGGGGAAAATTCGACATGAGGAAAATGTTTTATGGAGTTTTGCTCCACATGATTTTTCCGTTGTTCATAGCATAGCGAATTCTCCAATAAAAACGATACAATCACACGGTCAGTATCTATTCAACGATGACATTGCAGATCGGGTCGATGTTACTATGGAATTTGAATCCGGTGTGCATGCAGAAGTTTGTGTTTCTTGGGTGCATCCTTTTAAAGAACAAAAACTAATTGTCGGAGGGAACAAGGGAATGCTTGTTTTTGATGATACCTTACCTTTGGAACAAAAATTAAAATTTTATAAACATAATTATTCTCGTAACGGCAAGAACATTGTTACGGAAAAAGCTGAACCTGAATTGATCGTACTTGATCCTATAGAACCTCTAAAAGCAGAATGTCAGCATTTTATGAATTGTATCAAGAATCGTCAACAACCTAGAACAAATATCAATGAAGGTATGGCTGTTGTACGTATGTTACAACTTGCACAGAAAGGATTAAATAGTGAATAATTTTTTTGTCCATGAAAGTTCTTATGTAGACGAAGGATGTTCTATTGGAGAAGGAACAAAAATTTGGCATTTTTCTCATATCTTACCAGGTGTAAAAATAGGCAAAAATTGTACCATTGGTCAAAATGTTATGATAGGTCCAGATGTTATTGTTGGAAATGATTGTAAAATTCAGAATAATGTTTCCCTATACAAAGGTATTGAATTGGAGGATGGGGTTTTTTGTGGTCCTTCTTGTGTATTTACAAACGTATATAATCCTCGCGCTACCGTAGATCGGAGAAATGAATTTTTAAAAACAATAATAAAAAAAGGAGCTACAATAGGGGCTAATGCAACGATCGTTTGTGGCGTAACTCTGAGAGAACATTGTTTTATTGGAGCAGGAACGGTTGTCGTTAAGGATATCCCAGCTTTTGCGTGTGTTGTAGGGAACCCTGCACGTTTTATTGGATGGCGATGCCAATGTGGAGAAAAACTTGATTCAACTTATTGTTGCCATCGTTGCGCATCTAAATATACACTAAAAAATAATAAACTAGAAAAAATATCATGAAAATACCTTTTATTAATTTAGATCGTCAGTATCAATTACATAAAGAAACTTTTGATCGAATCGTTCATAACGTTTTGGATCATGGTCAATATGTCAGTGGCCCAGAAGTAAGACAGTTTAAGCAAGATTTACAAAAATTTTTAGGTGTAAAACACGCAATTACCTGTGGGAATGGTACCGATGCACTTGTTCTAGCGTTAAAGGCATTAAATTTGCAAGCTAATGAAGTTGTTTTTGTCCCTAGTTTTACGTTTGCTGCAACGGCAGAAGCTGTAGCTTATTGCGGAGGTGTGCCCTATTTCGTCGACATAAATAAAAACACCTACAATTTAGATGCCGATAGTTTAAAAGCAGCCATCCTTGAAGCCAAAAAGCAGTCCCTGAAACTTGCTGGGATAATCGCTGTTGATTTATTTGGATTAGCCGCTGATTACACAGCGATTAATGAGGTTGCTAGAGAGAATAATTTATGGGTCGTAGCTGACTCTGCACAAGGTTTTGGTGCAACCCACAAGGGCCACTACGTATGTTCTTGTAAAGATTGTATCATCTCTACAACAAGCTTTTTCCCAGCAAAACCACTGGGGTGTTATGGCGACGGTGGTGCGATTTTCACAAACAATGATGAAATCGCTTTATTAATTCAAAGTTTGCATATCCACGGTAAAGGTTCAGAAAAATATGATAACATTCGGGTTGGGCAAAATAGCCGTTTAGATACCATACAAGCGGCTATTTTGATAGAAAAATTAAAATTATTCCCCAATGAGATTATTTTAAGGAACAAAATAGCTAAACATTATAATCAAGCTTTTGAAAACCGTTATAAAACACCTATTATTCCTGAAGATGATACCTGTGTTTGGGCTCAGTATACCTTGCAAACCAATACATTTGAAGCGCGGACAGTTGCAATGGAAGAATTTAAAAGTCGTGAAATTCCAACGAATATTTATTACCCGAAACCATTACACTTACAAACCGCTTACAAACATTTCCCTCATGCAAAAGCTATGGCTGTAAGTGAACAAGCTGCTTGTACGGTCTTCAGTTTGCCAATGTCGCCGTATTTAACGGAAACAGAGTTAGAATATATTTGTAAATAAAGTGAATAATCCTATTTTATTGCCTACGATTGTCCACACCGAAAAACTTTTGACGTTTTGAGCGGATTGTCAGCATTAGGGTACAAAAAAGTTACTACTTTTGCTTGCCCAATGTCTTATAAAAAAACATTTAACCCTCTATTGCAGCATAGACCTAGTGTTGTTTACGATATTGATACATGTATGTTATGTAAAAATTTATGTTTTCAATTTATCGCTTTGAAGTCGTTACAAGAATTAACTACATATATAGAGCAAATTGGTGAAGCACCTGTTTTAATCGCTGGGGCTGGACTTATTCCGGAAGATCTATTGGATAAGATTACGTTTATCAACGCTCATCCTGGCTATGTTCCTTATGCGCGCGGATTAGATGCATTCAAGTGGAGTATTTTGGAAAATTTGCCCATAGGGGGTTCTTCACATATTTTAGGACACGTAGTAGATGCAGGGAAACTTATTAAACGCGTAAGAATTATACCGGGGGAAGGAGATACATTCCATCGTTTAGCTCAAAAAGTTTATGAACAAGAAATAAAACTTCTTTTAGAATCCGTTGAAGATTATAAACATGTTCTCAAAGATGTAAAAGAATTGGTTGAATTTCCAACACATAAGCGTATGCCAAATGATGTTGAAAAAACTTTAGACATCACATTAAAGGATTATCATTGCAATGAAAGTTTGTACAATTGTTGGGAATAGACCTCAATTTATCAAAGAAGCACCTGTAAGTTTGCAGTTAGCTAAGTATGGGATTAAAGAAGTTTTAATCCATACGGGGCAGCATTATGATGCCAATATGAGCGATGTGTTTTTCGATAATTTGGAATTGCCAAAACCAGATTACCATTTTTCGATTACCCACCGCTCGCATGGGGCAATGACAGGAGAAATTTTAACCAAAATTGAAGAGGTTTTAGTAAAAGAAAATCCCGAATGGGTGCTCATTTATGGGGATACAAATTCTACACTTGCTGGAGCTTTGGCTGCGGTTAAACTACATATTCCTGTTATGCACATTGAAGCAGGTGTTCGGACAGCCCCAGAAGAAGTCAATCGAGTTTTGGCGTCTCACATTACGACCCTGCATTGTTGCTGTACTCAACATAATGTTGATAATTTAAAAAAAGAAGGTATCACAAAAAATGTTTTTCATACCGGAGATGTTATGTTGGATGCATTCCAATCTTTTTCCGAAAAAGCCAAACAAACATCCAATATAATCGAAAAACTTAATTTAAAAGTACCCTATGTTTTGATGACATTTCATCGTCCAAAAAATATCGATTCCCTAGAAGGTTGTTTACAGCTAATAAATTTGATGGAACAAATACCATATAGGGTTGTTTTCCCGGTACATCCCCGTACGAAAAACAGTTTTGTGAAACATGGTTTATTGAGTCAATTAGAAAATATCTCCAAACTTACCCTGCTTGCTCCTGTTTCTTACTTAGATACGATTAATTTGATCAACAATAGTACTTTTGTTGTTACGGACTCGGGCGGTTTGCAACGTGAAGCATTTTTTGCTAAAAAATATTGTTATTTCTTTTATTTTGATAGTTGTTGGCCTGAAATAGAAGCATCGGGTTGGCAAACACGGTATAATTTGTTCGAAAAGAAGTTTGACTTTTCTAGAATTTCCTGTGAATCTCTCTACCAGAATCCGTTTGGTAATGGAAAAGCAAGTGAAAGTATCGTTAAGCTGTTAAAGAATTTTGGGAAATGAAAAAACATATCGTTTTGCTGCAATTTTGTGAAGAAACTCCTAATTGTGTAAACGACATTCGTCGACGTACAGCTTTTTTAGGGCAATACCTTTCGCAAAATAATTGTTCTGTAACGTGGATAAAAAGCGGATTTAGTCATGATGCTAAAAAGAATCTCTGGGGATCGTCAGTAAAACAATTAAATGAAGATTTCAAGATCATTCACGTTCCTGGAATCGGTTACAAACATAACGTGTGTGTTAAACGTTACCTACATGATTGGATTTGTTCTTTTCAAGCATTGAGAGTTTTAAAAACTTTAGGACATATTGATGCCATTGTTTCTTGCGTGCCGAGTGTGGGTGCTTCTTTTTTGGCGAGTCGTTTTGCCAAAAAGCGTGCGATTCCTTTCATTTTAGATTTACGAGACGCCTGGCCGGATGCGCTTCCTTATGCTTTGTCGAATACTTTGTTTCGTTTCCTAGCAAAATTAGCTATACTTCCTGATTGTTTCTTTCTAAAACAAGCATTGAAAAATGCTACGGCTGTTGTTTCCATGTCGAAAGATATGCTACATTGGGGCATGAAAAAAATTAATGAGGAAAGTAAGCCTACAAAGATTTTTTATTTGAGTACAACACGAGATGTTTCTTTAACAGAAGAAGAGAGAAAAATATTTTCAGAAAAATATGTAGACTTGCTATCTAGGGGTACGTTTAAAGTTTTCTATATAAGCCGTTGGGGAAGAGGATCCAATCCCATGTTTCTACTACACTTAGCCCAAAATTTTTCGAAAGATAATGTAGATTTTGTTATTTGTGGAGATGGTGTTTATGCTGAACAAGTCCGGGAAAATGCAAAATATTTGTCGAATGTATTTCTACCTGGATTTGTTTCTGAAAAGGAAGGGTATTTTTTAGCAAGACATTGCGATTGTGGAATTACGTTTATTTCTGAAGAGAGTCAAAAACATGATAAAAATGTTATTCCCAGTTTCCCCAATAAGGTGTTCTTTCAATTTATGTGCGGAATGCCTTTAATAAACGGAATGTCTGGGGAGTTATCTCGAGTTATTTTAGAAAAAACCTTGGGATTAAATTTTTCAAACAACAATATTACTGAAGTAAAAAAACATATTTTTTACTTGAGAGATAACCCTGACATCCGTGCACAAATGGGAGAAAATAGTCGAAAGTTTTTTAAAGATTTTGGTTGCCCAGAAATTGTTTATCAACAATATACTGAATTTGTGAAAGGATTTTGTAAATGAAAGTTTTATGTTTGTGTCCACATATCGATGATGAAATGGGAATATTACCTTTTATTTTTTATTCTCAAAAAAAACTGAATGCAGAGTATTTCATCCTTTATTTTTCCGATTGTCAAAAGTCTTCCCAACAGCTTGGATTTCCCCCCAATATTTTAAGACAAGAAAATAAAATTGTTATTGAAAAACTTGGAATTCCTTCAAAGAATGTCTTTTTTGAGGATTATCCGGTACGTGATTTTCAAAAATTTCGTCAAAATATTTTAGAAAAAATGATAGAGATTAGAGGAAATATACAACCTGATATAGTTATGTTACCAGGATCGAAAGATGTGCATCAGGATCATAAGTGTATTTTCGAAGAAGGATGTCGATGTTTTAAAAATCAAGCTACATTGATAGGTTTTTCTTATCCATGGAATATTTTTGAAAATGTGAATAATATTTTTATAGAAATAGATAAGGTAATTGCAGATAAAATTGTATCTTCATTGAATAATTATAAATCGCAAAAAAGTCGTTTGTACATGCAGGAAGATTTTATAAGAGCAAATTTTATTACAGATGGAATAAAAATTGGAAAGCCAATGGCTGTTGGTTACGAGTTGATCAAAGGAAGATTTTGCTTATGAAGTATTTTATCCAAGAAAAATCGTTAACTCAAGAGCAAGAAAAGATAATTGAAAAAGGGTTTGAGGCTTTTGATGATGCTTTTTTTAACGCTAAAAATACGGTAAAAACCTATAGTTTTGTCATTGAAGATTCTGATTACGTTGGTAGTCTAAAGGCACGACTATCTTGGGGAAATTTTCACATTGTAGAAGTTTTTGTGAAAGAAAATATGCGCGGTCAAGGTATTGGAACATATCTTATAAAGCATGCTTTGGAAGTTGCCAGGAAAGATAAGGCAAAGTTTGTTAGCATTAAAACAAGCAATCCTAAAGCGAAAGCTCTTTATGAAAAGCTTGGCTTTATCGTTCATAATGTGATGGAAGGCTATAGCTTTGGTTTAAAATTTTATACACTCGTTTACAATAAATTATGAAAAAAGTCGCAATACATCAGCCCAATTTTATACCGTGGTTGGGATATTTTTATAAAATGAAACAATGCGATACTTTTATTATTTTGGACGATGTTTTAGTATCCAATAGTGGATCATATTTTGGGCAAGCCTTTATAAAAAATTCGACAAATGCTGCATTAAAAATTTCTCTACCCCAAAAAAAACATCCGCAAGAAACCCTTATAAAAGAAGTAAAATTTGCAGATAATTATCCTGAATGGAATAAAAAATTTCTAAAAACCTTACAAAATTTATATCGAAAAGCTCCATATTTTTTAACACATTACGATAATGTTGTAGATTTACTGGGAGCGAAATATAACTTTGTATGCGAAATGAATGTAGCATTGATAAGGTATTGTGCCCAATGTTTACATTTAAATTGCGAAATAATTTTTGCATCATCTTTAGAGAGTAAAAAACAGAAAGAAGCCCGGATTTTGGATTTGGTAAAAAAAGTTGGCGGAGCTGTATATGTTTCAGGGATGGGAGCCAAAAATTACCAACAAGAAGAGGATTTTGTTAAGGAAAATATAAAATTACTCTACAGTGATTTCTCAATAACCAATTATCCGCAACTTTATGGTGATTTTGTCGGTGGATTATCGATAATTGATTTTCTATTCAATACAAACGGGGAAGGATTTTGTAAATGAAAGTTTGTAACCTAACTTCTGTTCATTCCAGGTACGATATTCGCATATTCCATAAACAGTGTTGGGCTCAAAGTTTGCGCGGAGAAGCACATTTGATTGTCGCTGATGGTCAAAAAGATGAAATAAAAGATAATATTCATATCCACGGGGTAAAAAAATATAAAAATCGTTTTCTTCGCATGATTTTAGCGGTTTTTGCTGTCTATAAAAGGGCAAAGACCATCAAGGCAGATGTTTATATTTTACACGATCCCGAATTATTAACGATCGCTTTGTTGCTTAAAAAAACAGGTGCAAAAGTATTCTTTGATTCACATGAATGTTATACAGAAGCCTTACTGGATTCTTATTGGATTCCTCCATTTTTAAGAAAGCATGTAGTTAAAATTTACAGATACATAGAATCGTTGATTTTGTCGCGTTTAGATGGAGTGATTGCTGCCACCAAACATATCGGAGATGTCTTGAGTGAATATAACAAAAATATATTCGTTTTACATAATTATGCCTTATTGAAAGAATTTGCGGATTGCACAGAACCTGATATTGAACACTCTAACCACATTTTATACTGCGGTGGAATTAGCCAAGAGCGTAATATTATAAATATAGTAAAAGCTCTTAGCTTATGTCGTAATGATATCAAACTGATTTTATGCGGAACCTTTTCCTCTGAAGCTCTATTGAAGCAATGTCAACAATTATCAGGTTGGTCCCAAGTAGAATACAAAGGCCAGGTTAGTAGACAGCAACTACATAGTTTAGCTCAAAAATGTTTTTGCGGAGTATGTGTTCTACAAGCAAACCCTGCGCATAAATATGCGCTAGGTTTAAAAATTTTTGAATATCCTGGAATGCACTTGCCACTAGTGGCATCTAATTTTGACCTTTGGAAAAAAATAATTGGCAATGAAAATAAACCTTTCGGTGTATTTATAAATCCTGCAAATCCACAAGAAATTGCTGATGCCATCGACAAATTTTATGAAAATAAGGCCCTAACAAAACAACTTGGACAAAATGGTCGAAAAGCAGTTGAGACAAAATACAATTTTGAATTGGAAAAAGAAAAGTATTTAAACTTTTTAGAAAAATTTCATAAAATTTAAATAAATCAGAATAAGGAGAAAAATATAAAAATGGTTACCTGTATTTATTTGTTGTCAGGATTATGTTTATGGTTGGGCTTTAAAAGAAGTTTATACTTTTCGACATGCTACTTGTTTTCGGGGTATTTTTTTTTGGTATACTTCCCTTGGCAGATTAGCACATCTTGGAAGGATTATTATTTAGCAAGTTTTTTATTATGTTTTTCTTTAGGTTCGTGTTTTTATTTTAATTTACCTACTTTATTTGTTAATTCCGATCGTTCAAAAAATCTTGTAAAAAAAATCATTGTAGGTGTTTGTGGGTTTTTGTTTCTACTGGCCTCTTCTCGTATTATCTATAGATGGCTTCCTATTCAGAAAAATTATGTAAATATCCGATTGCTTTTAGCATTGAATATCAATTATTGGGAATACTTGTGTTTTTTTAAAATAAGTTTATTTATTCTTCCTTTATTTTCTTTTTCGTTGAGGAACAAATTTTTTAAAATCTTTTTTTGGCTTTTGAGTGCTTGTGTTTTATGTATCCCTTTGCATAAAAGTCTAGTGTTTTTTTATTGTTTAGTTTCCTTTTTCTCTTTGTTTTTGCTGAAAAATACTAATCGTTTGGTATTGAAG
>CAKUXH010000040.1 GCA_934700265.1 uncultured Opitutales bacterium | reverse complement strand
CCTCTACATTTAAACCTTAATGATTTTGATGAAAAACTCTGGGGAAATTTTGATTATATTCCCGTTTTCCGAGGTGGGTCTACAAAACCAAAACAAATCATCGTAAGTGCTATGGAATGGGATTCCCAAAGACAACAATTAAAATGGCAACTTGGCTTAAATCAACAACAAATAAATGCCCTCATTTGCCACTTGCCCCATGCTCAATTTAAAGCATACTGTGGTTATGTAAATTGGGCCCCTGGACAATTATCAGAAGATATTCAAAAAGGGTTATGGCTTCCAGTCCCTATGCCTTCAAAAAAAATATTCCGAATTCCAAATCCAACACTTTGGGATACACTCATGTTTCAATATTATCCATCTCAACTCACGCTAAAGGGGTTACCCAAAGAACCTTCCTGGAACTAAAATATTAAACTAAATCATAAACTACCTCTAATGAGACAATAATGCCATACTTACCCAGTATGGCACTTATCTAAAAAAAATTATAAATATTGAAAAAATTTTAATTCACTCGCTCTATTTAACAATACGAATAGAAGCTTTTGCTTTTAAAGAATCCACGTATGCCTGATAATTTTTCTGATTAATTTCTATAAGTAATTTTTCTTCGATTTCAGCTTGTACTTCCTCTAACAACTTAACTCTCGCTGGCTTTTTACCTAAAAGTTTTGAACAAACATAAACATTGTTTATTTTCAGATAATCAGTAGTTGCTCCTATCGCCAATTTTTCCAAACATTCAACTAAACAATTATCTAACTCTTCAGCTTTATACTCTATTGGATCATTAACAAATTCATCTAACTGCTTTTTTATAGCTTCCAATGGAGATTTATGCATCAAATGTTCTTTTAAAACATCTTTTTTATTTTTTTCTACTCCATCAATGGTAATTTTTGAAGTCGCATTAAACCCACTCTGTTCTATTGTATAAAATGTAGGTATTGTAAATTCTTCTATATGACTATTATAGTATTCTCTTATTTTCCTTGGGCTAATACTATGAATTGATCGCGATTTTTGCTGACGCATTACATTAAGAATAATAGATGTTTTTATTTCTTCTTTTAATCCAAAAAATGTCTGCCCTTTCATTTTTAAAACTTGCGATAACGCATTTCGATTCCCCTTAAAACTTTCTTGAACAATATTATCCATTTGCACATCTAATTGTGCTACAGGAATCCTTCCTTTTTTATCATTAAAATCTTGCAACAATACACATTGGTCAATTAATCGATCCAAAGCTTGTTCATTAGTTAAGCCGGCTTCTTTTGCAAGCATGGAAACATCACTGTTAGTAATCACATCCTTATTTACATAACAAACAACGGATCCAATTTCTTCAGCAAAACTAAATAGTTTTGATAAAGTAAAAAAGAGACTTACAAAAATATAACATTTCATAAATTATACTTAGAAAGTACAAACACATAGAAGGCAAGTTAAAAAGCCAAAAATCAGACAACTAAAAATAAAGAGGCCTCGGACATACCGAGACCTCGGATGGGATGGGAGAAAGTATTATTTTTCTTCTGAAGCAGCTACAACTACACTTTCACTCGAAATGATAATAGGCATTAAACGGCTCTTCATACGATTTACTTTATTATGGTGCAAAACCCCATGTTTTCCAGCTTTATCGATAATAGACATAAACTCGATGGCCAAGGTTTTTGCAGCTGCAACTTCATTGCTTGCTTGCAATTTTTGCAACTTTTTAGAAAATGTCTTTAAACGGCTTCTCTCCGCTTTATTTCTTGCCGTCAACTTTGCGATTTTTCTAATCGACTTTTTCGATGATTTTATGTTCGCCATTGCTTTTTTAATTTAATATACTACTATGAAAATATTTTATAACACTCATTGTCAAGTGTGAAATATCATCTTTTTATAAAACACCGCTATAATGTCTTGCCAACCTAATAAATAAACATTGATAAATATGTCTATTTATGTTTAAAATATCATCATGCATTCAAAGCTGACGACTACAACCTATATTGAAAAAAAATCAAAATTATCTCCTATTTTTCATGATAATAATAAATTGTATTGTCAAACTTATGGTACATTTTCTAAAATGGGGATATATCTCCTCAATTATTTACATCAAATTTATAAAAAATCCATTTTTATCTCATTCACAAACAAAAGTGACTTTTTGACCCATTTAGCAACAAAACCTGATATCATACCTTTCTGGGACAAATCAATGAGTATCCATGTGGAACTACTTGAACATATCATTACAGAAGCACAAACTGCTTCAGATATTCATTTTATTCCTCAAAAAAATAATGTTCAAATTTTCTTTCGTAAACAAGGTTGTTTGCATTTTTTCAAAGATATAAAAAAATCAGATGCTACTGCCTTATTTAATGCCTTAAAGATAAAAGCACAGATTGACTTGACAAAACGTAATATCCCGCAAAATGGACAAATAATTTTCCATTTACCTTTTAAAGTCATTTATGGTCGTATCTCCACCCTACCTTGCTTGCATGGAGAAAGTCTTGTAATTCGATTGCATTCCATTAATAAAAACATCACCTATAAATATTCGTTATTAGATAACTCAACGTTTTCAAAAACGTTTTTACAAGCTAAACCAGGGCTCTGGCTCATTACAGGACCAATTGGACATGGAAAAACAACCACCTATTACCACCTGCTTAATCAAACACTTAATCAGCAAGTTTTAAGCTTAGAAGATCCTATAGAGATCATTCAACCTAATATAATTCAATTAAAACTTTCTTCAAACACATCCACAGAAACTTATTCACGAATCTTACTTCGGCAAAATACAAATATTGTTGGTGTTGGAGAAATTCGGACACAACAACAATTAAAACTTGCCATAAACCTAGCAATAACAGGACATTGTACGCTTTCAACCTTTCATGCAGGATCATTACAAGATGTCCAACAACGACTTCATAATTTCGGCTATAATTTACAGTATCAAAACAAATTTTTAAAAGGTATTCTATTTCAAACCTGGGACATTAATAGAAATTTAATTTTTACAGAAAAATAATAACCAAATATTTCCGAACAATCAAACAAATCAACCCTTTAAACAAAATTATTCCTCAAAATTCATCTATATGAACTTACAAATTACGCTTGACTTAGGTTACTAATTGCTATCTTATAATTATGGTATTTGTCGGGTCATAGCGCAGCCTGGATAGCGCACTTGCATGGGGTGCAAGGGGTCGTGAGTTCGAATCTCACTGACCCGACCAGTAAGGTAAAAAATCTTAATGCATTTTACAAAAAATGAAAAAACGGAAACTTAAAAATTTCCGTTTTCTATTTACAAATAAATTTATCATGCAGCATCTGAAGCTTCATTTTCTCGAACATCGTTTAAAACATTTATCGGGACCTTTACTTCATCAAAACCCTGCGCACTAACAAACAATTTTCCTTTGCCGGGCTCCCCTCCTTCAATTTCTACCGTCGCAGAAGTTTCGCCTGCCTTTATAATAACTTCTGGCATAATAACACTATCGGGAATATTTGTTGTAACATTTACATACAAATCAGCGGCAACTGGAGCTATTGTTTCTACCGTAAAACTAATTTTTTCACCTTTGGTTACTTCAACTAAACCAGGTTCTATGATAAAGCGACTATTATCCACTAACAAATTACCTGCAAACGTTTTTTGGGTATTGCAAATAACGTAAACTGGATAAGCCTTATTAGCAATTACAGGAGGAATCGTAAAAGTTAGAACATTTTCAGATTCAAGCGTTGCAATAGCATTATATTCACCCACAACAACTCTATCTCCTGATGTAAAACCACGACCCAAAATTTTTATAGTTGAACCAACTGGAGCGCGTTCATTATCCAAACAAAAGCAACACCTTTCTTCTATTTTAAATGTAGCTAAAGGCGTTTTTGCAGAATAATTACGTAATTTACCTCGATTATTTAATTGATAATTTAACTCAAAATAATATTTTGCTTCTGTTCTCTTTTCATCTAAAATATGATCATAATAAAAAAATGTTGGAGTCAACGGCTCAGATTTCAAAGGATGCTTCTCTCCATCAATAACCAAATTTAAATCAAAAGAACCAGGATTTACCTTAGATTTTAAAACATTACATTGTGTTGTAAAACGATACAAATCTGATGGATTGCGTTGTGCAATTTCAGGTGTAATATTCGTCAAAGTTTGAGCACACCCCGCTAAGCCCAATAAAACAGCACTTGAAGTACCGCGTAAAAAAAATGTTTTTAACATTGGCGTATTGATTTTCATGATGATATATATTCTATTAATTTTTATGAACTTACAAGCTTTATCTTTGGGTCTTTATATTCACGTCCCTTTTTGTGCGAATGAATGCGCTTATTGCCATTTTCTGAAGTCACGACCCACAGCACAAGCTATTGATCTGTACTTAAAAAAAATAGAAAAAGAATGCTTATTTTGGAAAACAAAACTCAATAATCATCCAATTAACACTATTTTTTGGGGCGGTGGAAGTCCAAGTTGTTTATCAATAGAAGCCATTTACAAACTTAATGATTGTTTTCAATTTAATACAAATACATTAGAAGAATGGACCGTAGAAGTTTCACCTGTTACGATTTCTTTAGAAAAATTACATGCCTTCAAATCCATCGGCGTTACCCGTATTTCTATGGGAATACAAAGTTTTAATGAACAAACACTCAAGCAATTAGGCCGCAAACAAACAGCCAAACACGTTTATCAAGCTTACCAATGGATAAGGGATACTGGCTTTTCTAATGTAAATTTAGATTTAATTTTTCCACCAGATTTTTCATCCATACAAAATTGGAAACAAGACCTCCAAGCAGCCATTCAACTCGCTCCAGAACACATTTCTACCTACTGTTTAACTTATGAAAATGAATCAGGACCATTCACAGAACAAGCACATCAAAACGTTGATATCAATAAGGAAGCAGATTTTTACGAATTTACATGGCAGTTTTTACAAGATCATGGATATAATCATTATGAAGTCTCAAATTTTTCAAAACCATATTATGCCTGTAAACATAATTTAAACACTTGGCAAATGCAAGAATGGATAGGTTTTGGCCCAAGCGCTGCATCTCAATTTCAAAATCATCGATTTCAAAACTTATTCGATTTAAAAACTTGGGAAGTAAATCATTATATCAACGAAGAATTTTTAACTGAAGAAACAATGTTAAAAGATTGCCTTATTTTCGGACTTCGAACCTGCCAAGGTATCGATTTATCTAAACTTCAAAAACGTTTTCCATCTATTGATTTAAACACTTATTTCCCTTTATGGGAAAAATTTCAAAAAGAAAACCTAATCTCCATAGAAAATAATATTTTAAAATGTACAAGAAAAGGGCTACTGCTTGCAGATAGTTTGGCCTTAGAAATTCTATAAAGCATAATTTACAGGCGTATGAAAGGCAGTGTCAATACTAAATATTTGAAAAACAAAAAAACCGTAACATACATTACCGCAGGCGGACGCTAAGTTTTTGTGTCATCGTAAGGGTTGCTCTCAGTCCGCCATACGGCAAGAGAAGATATTCCTCCTCGTTTAAGAGTGTGCTAAAATAAACATTTAAAGTCAAGTATTATTCTCTCAAAAAAACAAATTCTGTATATTTTTTAGCAATATTATAACAATCCTTAATTTTTTTCGTTTCTTGCTCTAAAAATACCTTATTCGGCACACCATCTAAACGACATCTTTGCAAATACCAGTAGCTTGTTAACTTCAATCGACGCCCTAAATCATGAATAACCTCATCATTAACAAAATTCCAAGAAAGCGTTGTACGAAATTCATAAGCTTTTTCAGGCCGTTCCATCAATAACACCATAGATGTTTTTATCGAATCTACAATCGTATCTTTTAATGAAGATTTAACTAACTCAGGATAACGATCAATAGAAGTTTTTAAATCCATAGCAATGTAGTCTACCTTCTTTGAAACTTTCTGCAACAAATCAGGGCTACTTCCATTTGAATCTAATTTTACTTTTAAACCTAACGCCTTAAACACTTCTATCAAATAACAAAGGGTTTCTGGCATTAATGTAGGTTCCCCACCTGTTATGCAAACCGCTGTTATAAATGTTCGAGCTTCTTCTAAATAATGAATTATTTCCGTCAATGACCAACCATTTCTGCCAACTTCTGCAGACAAATTTTTATTGTGGCAATAAGGGCAGCAAAAGTTGCAGCCTGGCAAAAATACCACACTGCAAACTTCTCCAGGGTAATCCACTAACGAATGTTTTAAGAACCCATACTTACGCATTTTTTGATTGCTTCTGTATCGTAAATGATGCTCGCCTTTTCTCCATTCAACACGACCAAAGCCGGCAAATTTCGAATTTGATATTTCTTCGCCAATTCAAAACCTGTCTCTTCAGAAGTATTTACCCAACAACCATCAAATTCCTGTTCCTTTAAGAAAGGCTTTAAAGCTTGACACTTGATACAAGTATCACTGAAGAAAAATAACTTCTCACTTTCATTATCAAATGTTTTATGACAATCACAACCACAAGCTTGTTCTCCAATAGGGTCACAGCAACATTTGTCAGCCGGTGGATTCGACTTTGCAATATCATACGTTACACGATGTTTAAATTCTTCCTTTTTCCCTTTATTCCAAAAACTAACCGCACGATAATATCCAGTAATACGACTGTAAATTTCCATTTCAGCTCCGCAATGTGGACAAAATTCCTGTTTGCCTGCAAAACGACCATGTGTCTCACAAACAGAGAATGTTGGAGAAATAGAAACATAAGGTATCCTGAAATTATTTACAATTTGACGAACTAACGTACGACAAGATTGAGAATCTGGCAAGGACTCACCTAAGAATACATGGAATACAGTTCCTCCGGTATATTTTGTCTGCAAACCTTCTTGTAACTTCAATGCTTCAAATACATCTGGCGTATAATCTACCGGCAAATTACTTGAATTTGTATAATAAGGATCTTCATCCCCTGATTGAATAATATCATTAAACCTTTCCTTATCAATTTTAGCCAAACGATAAGAAGTACCTTCCGCAGGTGTTGCTTCTAAATTATACAGATTACCCGTCTCTTCTTGATAATCAGCTAAACGCTTACGCATGTGTAACAAAACTTTTTCAGTAAAAGCATAACCTTCTTGCGTAGCAATGGACTTTTCTAAGAAGTTTAAGCAACATTCATGCATACCCACCAAACCAATCGTTGAGAAGTGATTATCGAACGACTTCAAATAGCGTCGACTATATGGGAATAATCCCTGCTGCATTAATTTTTGAATCGTTTTACGTTTACACTCCAAAGAATCTTTAGCTAAATCCATCAGATCATCTAAGCGACGGAAGAAGTCATCTTCATCTTTACTCAAATAACCAATTCGTGGCATATTGATAGTAACTACTCCAATAGAACCTGTAAATTCATCAGCACCAAACAAGCCACCTCCACGACGACGAAGCTCTCGTTTATCCAACTGTAAACGACAACACATACTTCGGACATCAGAAGGATTTAAATCCGAATTAATAAAGTTTTGAAAATAAGGCGTACCATATTTAGCTGTCATTTTAAACAGTAAATCTGAATTTTCGCTATCCCAATTAAAATCCTTCGTAATATTATAGGTAGGAATAGGATAAGCAAAACCACGACCATTTGCATCTCCTTCAAGCATAACTTCCAAGAATGCTCTATTAATAAGGTCCATTTCAGCTTGGCAATCTTTATAACAGAAATCACGTTCAACCCCACCAACAATCGCCGGCTTATTGGCCATATCATCAGGACAAACCCAATCCAAAGTAATATTAGTAAATGGAGGCTGTGTTCCCCACCGTGAAGGAGTATTCAAACTGTATACAAAACTTTGAATATGTTGTTTAACTTCTTTAAAGGATAAATTCTCGTTTTTTACGAATGGGGCTAAATAAGTATCAAAACTTGAAAACGCTTGTGCACCGGCCCATTCATTCTGCATGGTACCCAAGAAATTTATAATATGCCAAATAGCAGTTGAAAAATGTTTAGCGGGCTTTGAATTGATTTTACCACGAACCCCTCCGAATCCCAATTCCAATAATTGTCGCAAGCTCCAACCAGCACAATAGCCTGAAAACATTGACAAATCATGTAAATGGAAGTCACCATTTTTATGGGCATTTGCGATTTTTTCATCATAAATGTGATGCAACCAATAATTAGCAGTAATCGCACCTGCATTGTGAAGAATAAGCCCTCCAAGTGAATAATTAATACTGCTGTTTTCATTTACACGCCAGTCTGTCTGATTAAGGTAACCGTCCATAATCTTTTCGACATCCAAAACAAGCGCCTTACCCTCGCGTAAACGATTACGTTGATTACGATAAAGAATATAAGCTTTAGCAACTTCGCTAAAATTTTCATTCATCAAAGTACTCTCAACAACATCCTGGATTTCCTCAACTGCTGGTATACTTCTTTCATGATAGCGACGACTTAATTCTACACTTACCTGATCCGTTAAACGCTGAACAACCCCCACACAAGGTTCTCCTTGCGTTGCTAAGAATGCTTTATGTATAGCATTAAAGATACGTTCTTCCTTAAACGGAACTATCGTACCATCTCTTTTGATTATTTTTTTTATAGCCATATTTTTCTTTCTAGCATCAAAGTTAATATGGAACCATTCCTTACTACCCTTGACACCTAAGATACTCTTATTCTCTTAAATTAAAAAAACATGGTCAAGGGGTTTTATCTAAAAATTTCTAACCCACTAAAATTCAGCTTTTACCATTTCTTTTATCACTATAAAACCCATGAGCTCAAAGAGGTAACATAAACAATATTTGTCAAGCCATTAGTCCGCCAAAAAAATCTTTTTCATCATTCCGCACCAACACTATCTTAAACGATAAAACTCTCCAATGATTCATTATAGTTTTACAATTTTTAAATCAAATTGGGTTTAATACTTTTTGCAATATACACTAGCTTACTGAGCATCACTTATTAGCTCGTTTCATATATCTTTGGTGTCAGAGATGAAGCAGCTTAACAATATTTACAAATAGCTTATAAAAAAATTAACATACCTGTAAAGCTTCCATATTTTTCCTTTATTCAAAATAGCTAGTTATATATGATTGTTGGGATTGAGCTATTAGGGGAATACCACTTACGAACCTTTTCTTGCTTCCTCCAATCTTTAGACACTTTAAATTTGAACGAAAGTATTTAAAGGGTTAAAAAATTTATTAATCAAATAAGCTGACGTTGCTGCACAGCCCATCGATAAACTTCTTCGTATTTCTTAGCAGATTTTTTCCAACTAAAATCCTTCTTCATCGCATTTATTTGCATTTGTTTAAAAAGTTTCGGTTTATCAAAATAAGTCGCACAGGCCCAACCAATTGTATTATAAATAGCATGCCTGCTTCCTTCAAAACACCTAAGGAATATGTGGAGAAGGCACTCGCCATCAACAACCTGCCGGGCAATAG